>RYWC01000084.1 GCA_003979335.1 Clostridia bacterium | reverse complement strand
GCTATAATTTTATACGGTTGGTAATATGTGATGTTTATATTCTTAATCGCATTTGTGCTTGAACATTAACTTAATGTTATTATTCCGTAACAAATTAAGATGCGGCGATGCTTATTCTTAAATTTTACGCGGCGAAAAAATTTTAATTAAAAAGGTATCTAAAATGGTCGGCGTTTATTTCAGCGGAACGGGAAACACCAAACATTGCGTGCAGAATTTTCTGCAAGGGCTTGAATGCTGCGCGGAGATGTATCCGATAGAAAATCCTCATACGGCGGAAGCGGTTAAAGTCGCGGAAGAAATAGTTTTCGGCTATCCTGTGTATTATTCCAATCTGCCTAAAATCGTGTGCGATTTTATAACGGAAAATGCCGGACTTTGGCAAGGCAAGCGAATTTTCATAATATCCACAATGGCTATGTTCAGCGGAGACGGCGCAGGTTGCGCCGCAAGGCTGTTTAAAAAATACGGAGCGAAAGTTCTCGGCGGACTTCATCTTAAAATGCCGGATTCTATCGGCGATGTCAAAATGCTCAAAAAGCCTGCCGCCAAAAATCGCGCGGTTATTGAGAAGACTGACGAAAAAATACGAAATGCAGTTTCTAAGGTCAGGCTCGGCAAATATCCTAAAAACGGTTTGGGTATGTTCGGACGTTTAGCAGGATTTTTAGGGCAGAGGCTGTATTTTAACGGTAAAACAAAAAAGTATTTTGACAAGGTGAAAGCGGACGTAAAGAAATGCGTCGGTTGCAGTTTATGCGTCTCGGTCTGCCCTATGCAAAATGTGCGCATTGAGGACGGAAAAGCAAAGTTTAGCGCAAAATGCACAATGTGTTACCGCTGTTTTTCTCAGTGTCCCACGCAGGCGATTACGTTGATAGGTAATAACGTCTATCAGCAGAACAGATACGAAAACTTTTCAGACGGAGTGTAAAAAATTTGCCGAACGCCGTCCCTGTTTTGAAGATTTAGGATAAGCTGTCTTAATCGGCTTTCAGGAACATTCGGAAAACTCAACCCCTTTATTGCATTGTCCGAATTTATATAAAAAGTTCTGAAAGAGGAAACGATATGAAAGACAGCAGGCTTTTCAATTCAGTAAAAGAACAAGTGGATAAGTTCGATGCCTATGCGTTGTTGGAAAGCGGCTGTCCCGACGATGAGTTTAACATTGAATCGGCGCTTATTGCCGGAAGAATATTCAAGGGTATGGGCGCGGCAAAAATAGCTGAAATAATGGCGGATGTTATGAATAGTCAATTTGGCAACACTGCGGACCCTGACGATAGACCTTTTAATGCCGAAGAGTTTTCGGACGCGGCGCAAAAAATCAAAAAAGTTTTAGACAGCTTGTAAAAAAGCAACCTGTGTCTCTGTTTAAAATAAAACTCAAAACGATAACGAATTAAAAAATGCGGAGAAGTATGAATAAACAAATTACCGAGGTGGTTGCGGCGCTGATAATGGATAAAGACAGGTTCTTGATTTGCAGACGACCTGCGCACAAGGCTCGGGGGCTGTTATGGGAATTTGTCGGCGGCAAGGTTGAAGAGGGAGAGACAAAAGAGCAGGCGCTTGTCCGCGAGTGCATGGAAGAGCTTGGAATTACTGTTAAACCTTACGGTGAATTTATGCAGGTTTTGCACGAATATCCCGACATTACGGTGCGTTTGACTTTATATAACTGCACGGTGTCGGAGGGTAAGCCACAGCTTTTGGAACATATCGATTTAAAATGGATTACCGCCGCTGAAATTTCAAATTACAGTTTCTGCCCTGCAGACGAAGAAATTCTTAAAAAGCTGAAAGAGGGTTAAATTCTGAATATTATAATTTTTTTTGCTTGGCAACTGTCATAATTATAAAACGCTTAAATGTTTTATTCTGTTTAGGCGGACGCACAGTTTTTAAAAGGCAGGAAAAAATTTTAATTACCGTGTTGCAAAACGCAATTTTCGGGGCTATAATAAAAGAACTTTAAGCGAAAGGGGAATAAAAAATGATTTTGGATAAGTTCAGTTTAAAAGGCAAAGTTGCTATTGTTACAGGCAGCAATACCGGACTGGGACAGGGAATATGCTTGGCATATACGCAGGCAGGCGCTAAGGTTGTTGGCGTTTCGCGCAGACCGAGCACTGAAACCGCCGAACTGTGCGGCGCAAATTTTTACAACGTCTTGGCTGATTTAAGCTCTACGGACGTTATTCCGTCCATTATCGAACAAACTTTAAATAAGTTCGGAAGAGTGGATATTCTCGTCAATAACGCAGGAATTATCAAACGCGAGGACAGCATAGAGTTTTCCGAAGAGAATTGGGACAGCGTTTTGAACGTAAATCTTAAAACAGTGTTCTTTCTGACGCAGGCTGTCGCAAAACAGTTCATAAAACAGGGCGGCGGCGGAAAAATTATTAACATTGCTTCTATGCTTTCCTATCAGGGCGGCGTCAGGGTGCCGTCGTATACGGCTGCAAAATCTGCGATAAGGGGCTTAACAATGACCCTTTGCAACGAATGGGCTAAATACGGAATAAACGTAAACGGCATAGCCCCCGGTTATATGGCGACAAACAACACCGAACAGCTCCGTCAGGACGGAGAAAGAAGCGCGGACATTTTGTCGCGCATCCCTGCCGGACGTTGGGGCACCCCCGAAGATTTGCAGGGCGCGGCTGTGTTTTTAGCATCCGAAGCCTCAGACTACGTCAACGGCTTTACTTTGGCGGTGGACGGCGGTTGGCTCGGCAGGTAATTTAAGATTTTCGCAGAAAGAAATTAACACTTTTTCTGAACAAAAACTGAAAACTTAACAAAATACCATGCCCGAGTGCCGCAATAGGCATATGCAAATGGCTTAAAATTAAATAGGATATAAAGCCCCCGTGCGAATTTTTCGCACGGGGGCTTTCAGTCTTTTTATTTTTTAAACCGCTTAACCGCAGTTTTAATTTTATGCTTTCAGTCGGTCAACCCGAGCAGATAATCTACGGTAACGCCGAAAAACTCCGCCATGTCCGCAAGAAGCGAAAGGGGAGGTTCGCGCTGTTCCTTTTCGTAGTGCAGATAGGTCACGCTGTTTACATTTAGTTTTTCGGCAAGCTGTTTCTGCGTAAGTTCCTTTTCCGTTCTCAGCTCTTTTAGTCTTAACCCTAACGTTGTTTTCATAACAAATTACACTTGACATCCTAACATTTTGGTAGTACTATTTAATCAAAACTAACAAAATGGTAGTTTATAAAGCACCGTTTTATTACGTTTTAGCCTATTTTTACAAAATCGAAACACGGAGGGTAATCAGATGGGTATAGGTAAATTCAAAAAAATATTCCAAACAACGGCGCTGTGCGCGGCCGCAGTAACGGCGACTGTGTTCGGGGGGTCGGCGTGTAAGGTAAACGGCGGAGAGCATTTCCACGCTTTCGGCGGCTGGCAGACGGTCAGGCAAGCCGATTGTACGACCGCTGGCTTGGAAGAACGTTTGTGTTCCTGCGGAGAAAAGGAAGAGAGAGAAATTTCCGCGCCGGGGCACGCTTACGGCGAATGGCAGAAAACCGTGGCGGAGCATTATAAGACGTGCGGACGTTGCAAAGAGGAAAGCGGTCGTTCGGAGCATATATACAACGTGGATAACGAGTGCGCTTGCGGCTATACGCTCAGTTATACCCAAAGTCTGGAATTCAGTCCGCTGACCGACGGCGAAGAAGTGGTAGCATATTCGGTAAAAGGTCTTAAAGAGGGCGCAGAAGATACCGAAATCACCGTGCCTTATTATTACGAGGGCAAACCTGTAACCGAAATAGGGGAAATGGCGTTTTACGGCGAGGACGGAATTTACGGCGGAATAGTTGAAATAAATTTACCCTCCTCAGTAAAAAAGCTTGGCAGATATTCTTTTTGCGGTTTGACGGGACTCAGGCAAATAAACTTGCCGAAAGGGCTTGAAGTTATAGACGAGTTTGCTTTTTACGCCGGCGGTCTTGAAAGCGCGGAAGTTCCCGACAGCGTCAAAACGGTGGGTAAATCAGCTTTCCGCGATTGCGCAAATCTTAAAACTGCGGTTATCGGCAACGGCGTAGAAAACGTAGGGGCGTACGAATTTTATCTGTGCCCGTCTCTTGAAAGGGTGCAAATTAAATCCGCCGAGACCTTGGGGGACCAGATTTTT
>RYWC01000083.1 GCA_003979335.1 Clostridia bacterium | reverse complement strand
GTTAAACGCAACCGCGCTTGACGGAAAGGGGCGGCTGTGCTAAAATAGCATTGTTTAAAATAATGCGTTCCGCAGGTTTGCGGACATTGAGGCGGCGTTATGAAATACGAAAATCCCGTTATTCTTTCCGACTATTCCGACCCCGACGTTATCAGGGTGGGCGACGATTTTTATATGGTTGCTTCCAGCTTCAACCATGTGCCGGGGGTGCCCGTTCTGCACTCCAAAAACCTTGTGGAATGGGAGCTTATAAATTATGTGCTGGACGAAATTCCTTTCAAAGGCTATGATAAAGTGCAGCACGGTCACGGGGCGTGGGCGCCGTCCATACGCTATCATAACGGTAAATTTTATTGCCTGATTCCTTTCCCCGACGAGGGAATTTACGTCTCCGAAACGGACGACCCTTACGGGAAATGGTCCCTCCTCCGCCCTTTGCTTACTGGAAGCGGTTACGAGGACCCCTGCCCTATCTGGGCGGACGGCAAATGTTACGTCGTGTTCGCGTTTGTCAAAAGCAGAATCGGCTTTAACTCTGAACTTGCGGTGTTTGAGGCGGACGAAGAACTTAAAAGCGTCAAAGACGGCTACAAAATAATTTACGACGGACACGATTTGTCGCCAAAGATAGAGGGCCCCAAATTTTACCGCCGCGGAGAGTATTTTTACATACTGGCGCCTGCAGGCGGCGTAAAAACAGGCTGGCAGGTTGCCCTGCGTTCAAAGGATATCTACGGCAGTTACGAAACTAAAATCATACTTGTTCAGGGCGACAGCCCTGTGAACGGTCCCCATCAGGGCGCGCTTATAGACTTGGACGACAGCGGCGAAAATTGGGCTTTTATGCACTTTCAGGATATGGGCGCATACGGCAGGGTCGTACATTTGCAACCTGCCCAATGGCGAAACGGCTGGGTGTATTGCGGAAAGTGCGATGACGACGATTTGCCGGGCAGCCCCGTTCCCTTTGGCGAATACCCAGTGAACTTGCAGACGGGCGCGAGAATAAATCCGAGCGACGAGTTCGACGGCGGCAAGCTTTCGCCTGTATGGCAAACGCCTGCAAACAGACAGGACGGTTGGTTTACTCTGAACAAAGGGCTGAAACTCAACTGCGTAAAATACGACAACCCCTCCCTTTCAGACCTGCCACAGCTTTTTATGCAGAAAGTTTTATACAGAAATTTTGCCGTCAACGCAAAGTGCAGACTTAACCTTGAAAACGACGGCGACGAAGCAGGGTTTACCGTCTTCGGAAGAAAATACGCTTACGTTTGCGTCGTCCGTCGGGACGGACGGAACTACCTTGAAATACGCAAGGGTGAAATATGCGGAGACGAGGACGAAACGATTGCGAAAAGCCAACCCTACGACGAAAAATATGTAAACTTCCGTTTGTCGGCAAAGTACGAAGAACCCAATCTTTTAACATACAAATTTTCGTTCGGCGGAAGCGCGTTCACGCACAAGTTTTACGCCGAGCGCGGCGTATGGACGGGGGCGAAAATCGGGGTATACGCGCGCTCCCCGGAAGTAAGCAAAGGCTTTGCGACATTTAAACATTTCCGCGTAACCTGCACTGACGGCAGGGTCAAAAGCGAATAAAATCAAACGGTTTTCCAAAATATAGGAAAGCCGTTTTTTATTTCACAATACCTTTGACATTTCTTAAATAAAGTAATACAATGTATAGACCGTTGGGGGGGCGGAAATCGTGACAAAAGTAAAACAGGCAAAAAAATACAATCTTTTCACCGCAAAAGCGCTTCTGCTGCTCATTGCGCCGATTGTCATCGAGTCTATTTTTTCTACTTCGTTGGGACTTTTCGACTCTATGATGGTTTCAAGCATAACCGACGTGAACGAAGCAGGCGAAATAATAAAAAACGCCGGAACCGCGGTTTCGAACGTTGACCAGATTAACCATCTTATTATTCAGCTGTTTTCTGCTTTCGGTACCGGCGGCGCGATAATTACCAGCCAATACCTCGGCGCGCAAAACGTTACTGATGCGAACCGCAGCGCAAAACAGATGGTCGTGCTTGTATTTTTTGCTTCCATAGGTTTTTCGGCTTTATGCCTTGCGCTTAACTGGCCCCTTTTAAAACTGTTTTACGGCGGCGTGCCCGATTTGACTTTCCGTTATATGGAGCAATATTTTTACCTGACAGCCGCGTCCTTCCCTTTTATCGGACTTTTCAATGCTTGCGCGGCGCTTTTAAGGGCTCAGCGGAAGAGTATGTTCACCATGGTCAGCGCGGCAATATCCTGCGTTTTAAACGTAGGCTTCAACGCCATATTTATTTATGTGCTTAATTTAGGAGTTGTCGGCGCCGGACTTGCAACTTTAATCTGCCGTTCGATACCTGCAATATTTATGCTTGCGCTCCTCACCAAAAAGAATTATTTGGTACACATCAAAATATTCGAGAAATTCCGTTTCGACGCAGCTATGGTAAAACGCATACTCCGTCTTGCGATACCCGGCGCGATTGAAAGCAGTCTGTTCCAGCTGGGCAAGCTTATGACCTCCACTTTCGTAAACATTTCATACTACAACGTAGGCGGCACCAACATCGAGGCGAACGCAAACTCGATTGCCTCCAACATAAACAATATAGCTTCTGTCGTGGGCAGCGGCGTGGGAACTTCCGCGCTGACCGTAGTCGGGCAGGCTGTGGGCACAGGCGACGCAAACCAAGCAAAATATTATATGAAGAAGATGTTTATCATCTCTTACATAGCAAACGCTTTTGCCGTCGCCCTGATTATGGGCACCGCGCAATGGCTCGTTCTTCTTTACGACTATACTCCCGAAGCGCGGCAGATTGCATTGAAATGCCTTTATCTGTGCCTTGCTTTTCAGGTTGTCACATATCCCATGTCATTTACGACCCCCGCAATACTCAAAGCGACGTCCGACGTCAAGTACGTTATGTACTGCGCGGTAGCTTCAATGATTGCAATGAGGGTGGGCGTGTGCTTTGTACTCACCACAGATATGCTCCCCTTCCGCCTCGGCGCGTTCGGATTCTGGATAGCAATGTGCGCGGACTGGGTGGCGCGCTCGGTACTGTTTATGGCGCGGCTCTTGTCCGGCAGGTGGAAAAAATCTTCGGGAATGCTGAAAGAGGAACCTATGCCTGCCGTTGCCCTGCAAACCGACGGAGGCGACCCCGACATAACGCCGACAGTGGAAAGCGATACGCAAAACAACGGCGGCGAGGACGCGCAGAAAGAAATTAAACCCGACTGCGAATGCGAAGCCGCGTCCGCGGACTCACAATCCGAAGAAGATAAAACAGAGGTTTGAAATGTTCCGACAGATGTATGAAGAAAAATATATGCGTTTCCCCGATGGCAAGTGCAAAGCCGCAACGTTCAGTTATGACGACGGGGTAAAAGCAGATATAAAGCTTATAAAAATTTTCGATAAGTACGGCGTAAAAGGCACGTTTAATTTAAACAGTATTCTGTTCGACTGCGAAAACTGGCACGACCGAATGGACGAAGAGCTGACTTATAAAACTTTCATAAATTGCGGACACGAAATTGCGTTGCACGGGACAAGACATATTTTTTTGAATAAAGTGCCTCTGCCCGAAGCGGCGAACGAAATTGTGCAGAACAGACTCTACCTTGAAAATAAATTTAAAAAAATCGTCCGCGGTATGGCATACGCATACAACGGCTATAACAGCGAAATAATAAATCTTTTAAAATCTTTGGGCGTAACTTACGCAAGGACGACGGAAGAGTCGCACAGCTTCGAAGTACCTGAAAATTGGCTAACGTTGAAACCGACCTGCCACCACGCCGACCCGAAACTCGGCGAGCTTACAGACAGGTTTCTGAACCAATCTCCCGAAGACGAGTTCAAGCACCGTGAACCTTGGATTTTTTACGTCTGGGGACACAGTTACGAATTTGACGACAACGGGAACTGGCACATAATAGAAAACCTCTGCCGCCGCCTTTCGGAAAACAAGGATATTTGGTTTGCCTCCAACGGAGAAATTTATGACTATGTGCAGGCATATAACCGACTTGTATTTTCTTTGGACGGCGAAAGAGTATACAACCCCTCCTGTATTCCAGTGTTTATAGAACTGCGCGGCAGGGTCTATGAAATTCCCTGCGGAAAAGAAATAAGCTTTGACAAATAAT
>RYWC01000082.1:3893-4179 GCA_003979335.1 Clostridia bacterium | reverse complement strand
GTTCTGCGATAACCTTGAAAAAATAGCACAAGAAGAAGGCGTGGAAAGCTACAACATAATAAATCTTTCAATGATTTTGCTCCACGTCAAAGCGCCTTATAAAATACTGAAAACACTGAGAAAATTTCTTTCGCCAGACGGAGTGATAGTCATAAAAGACATTGACGACGGTTTTAACGTTGCTTACCCCGACGAAAACGGCGACTTTGCGCGCGTAGTGGAAATATGCGCCAGAAACGAAACTTCCGGTTACAGAAAAAGCGGACGGCAGATTTACACTCTTTTG
>RYWC01000082.1:2158-3883 GCA_003979335.1 Clostridia bacterium | reverse complement strand
TATTTATACCGATTACGGAAACGTAAAACTTGAAAAACTCGGTCTTTCCACCGTAGGAATGGACTTTGAAAAGCGCGAAGCGTTCTTTGAAACTTACTTTTCTTTCGTATTGGAGGACTGCAAAATTATGGCGGAAAGGTATCCGACGGATAAGCGGATACAAAACGACTATAACTGGCTTAAAAAGACTTACGACGATTTAGAAGAAAAATTTCAGGAAGAAAATCTGTTCTTTGTTTTAGGTTTTATTCTTTACACTGCTTCTAAAAAATAATAAAAAACTCCTGCGGCGGCCGATAGCCTTACCGCAGGAGTTTTTTAATTCAGTATTCTTTTGTCGCACTTATATTAATATTCTTTTGTTACATCGTCGAAAAAGGCGTTCATTTCTTCCTGCGTTTTAAAGTTTGCAAGAAAACTCAAATCGCCCATACATCCCGAAAGCGCTTTGGGCACGTTCCAAATAGATTTAAGATTGTTTTTATACTTATCGACTATATCCTGTTCGGAATAGACAAAGTTCTTTCCCATTCTTCTGCCGGCGTAAGCGCAATAAAATTTTTCACCGCGCTGAACCTGCGTGCCGCCGTAAGCAAGCGTATCCGCCCAAATTTTGTACACGTCTGTGCTGTTGGCGTAGTTCATCATATCGGGAGAGCATCCGCCTGCCGGCCTCATATTTACTTCAAGCGCGACAACCTCCCCCTTTTTGCCTATGCGCTGGTCTGAAAGCAGACGGAAGAACTCGAAATGCACAAACCTGTTTTTTACTTTAAAGGCTTTAAGGGTTTGTCTGCCTGCTTCCCTTACGTCGTCCAAAGGAGTATTGAGGTAGTAATAACAACTGTTGGCGCCCGTATTGACTATATCCATCAAGTCGCCCATTTCCACAAGCCCCGTTTCAAACACGGGTGTTCCATTGCCGTCCACAATGGCGTCGTAGGAATTAACTACGGCGTGGAGATACTCCTCCATTATGTAACCTTGGGGCTTCGCTTTAAGGAAAGCGGCAAGCTCGTCCGCATTTCTTATTTTATAAGTCGCCGCCGCGCCCACGCCGTTATCGGGCTTGACAATTACGGGGAAACCGACTTCTGCAATAAATTTTTCAATAACTTTGGGGCTTCTGACAAGGCAGTGGCGCGCAACCTTTATACCGGCTTTTTTATAATAAGTCTTCATTTTGGACTTATACTTTACCTTGGGCATATCCTTTACGCCGAAGCCCGTGGTTATATTGAACTCGGTGCGCAATTTTGCGTCGCGTTCCAGCCAATATTCGTTGTTGCTTTCAAGATAGTCTATTTTTCCGTATTTGAACGTGAAAAACGCAACGGCGCGGAACACTTCGTCATAGTTTTCAAGGCTGTCCACCCTGTAATATTCGTGCAAAGAATTTTTAAGTTCTACGCAAAGATTGTCGTAAGGACAGTCGCCGATACCCAGAACATTGAAACCGTCGTTGGCCAGTTCACGACAGAACTTCCAATAATTCGCAGGGAAATTGGGTGAAATAAAAATAAAATTTTTCATAATAACTCCTCGCAAAAGCCTGTAAATTAAAATACGGAATTTGCGTGATTTAATTTTCGGGTTCGAAACCCAATACGTTCATAAAAAAAGGAATACATTTTTCCCAGCACGCCTCGCAATGCGTGCCGCCCGGCACTATGCGCGCGGTCAGGTACACGCCTTTTGAAATCATTCTTTGCGCGCATTCCGCAA
>RYWC01000082.1:0-2148 GCA_003979335.1 Clostridia bacterium | reverse complement strand
TCCCGTACTTGGCTTTTTTGAAAAACTGCGGAACCTCCCCTCCGCCGACCCAAAGGCTGGGAGAAAGCGCCGCCCCTTTGGAAAAGGTACGGTTATAGCGCGAAAGCGCATACAGGGTCATAAGTCCGCCCATAGAACTTCCGCCGATAGCCGTATGCTCTCTGTCGGACGCAGTCTTGTAGCGCTTGTCTATCAATGCCTTGAACTTTTTTATAAGCCAATGCATATACTGCTTACCGTGCGCTTTAATAAAACTGCCGTCCCTGTCGTAAAAGTCCACGGGCGAATATTCTTCAAGCCTTTTGTTTTCTTCGTGGTTGCACTCCACCGCGGCAATAATTATCTGTGTGCGCGTAAAATCAAGATAGTCAGCAAGCCGCCAGCTTCTGCCAAAAGTTGCCTCGCCGTCGTCAAAAAGGTTGTGCCCGTCGAACATATACATGACGGGGTACTTCTTCTTTTCGCCGTAACCGACAGGCAGATAAACGTAAGCTTTCCGCTCTTTGTCTCCCGTAAGTTCCGGTATGGTTACGCTGAAAGTTTCAATCATTGCTGATGTTCCGTTATGAATTCCAAAATATCGTTTTGCACTTGCTCTTTACATACATCGTTGAGAATTTCGTGGCGGCAGTCATTGTAAAGCGTTATGGAAACGTCCTTAACGCCTGCCTTGTGGAACTTGTTGCACGCCTTTATAACACCCTTGCCGTAATCGCCGACGGGGTCCATATCCCCTGCGACGAAATAGACGGGCAAATTTTTAGGAACAGCGTTTATAACTTTTTTACTGCACGCCTGTTTAATCACGGAGAAAAGAATCTTATATCCGTTATTGGTGAAATCAAAGCCGCAAAGCGCGTCCGCCCTGTAACTGTCCACGTTTACGGGGTCTTTTGAAAGCCAGTCCTCTGCGGTGCGCGCAGGTTTGAATTTTTTATTATAAGAACCGAATGCAAGCTTTTTTATTGTCTTGCTTCTGTTGCGCCAGCCGCAGAAAGCGGCGTTAAGCTTAACGGCAAAAAGCGCCGTATTAAGCGTAGCTTTGCTTTTGAAACCGCTGCCCATAATTATTGCGCCCTTGAATTCTCCGCCATAAACCGAGATGTATTTGCGGCAGAAAAAAGAGCCCATACTGTGTCCTAAAACAAACCAAGGTAAATCCCCCGTTTCTTTTTGAACGGCAAGTTTAAGCGCGTGTATATCCTCAACGACCAAAGAATAATCGCCGGCGTCGTTAAAATAGCCCAAATCGTCCGCCGTTTTTACAGACTGTCCGTGGCCCAAATGGTCGTCAGCGCAGACAATAAATCCGTTTTTATTTAAAAATTCCGAAAAAGGGGCGTAACGCGCGGCGTACTCGCACATTCCGTGAATAATCTGCACCACACCTTTCGCCTCGCCCTCGGGTTTCCAGATTACGGCGTGAATTGTATTTTTTCCGTCCTTGGAAGGGTAAAAAATATCCTGCATTTCAAACTCCTTTGACTATTAGTTTATGTATCGCGGCGTTTTTTTCTTTTTTCCGCCGAATATTATGCGGAAAATTCCTTTGAAATACCTGCCGTTAAAAACGTTTAAAAGCCCCTCGGCGCGCGCGGCGTCAAACTTGGCGTACTGCGCGCACGTCCTCACGCTGACATAGCGCATCGTGCCCGAAACCGTTTTATTCTTAGAGACGTATGCAAGCGCGAATCTCGCAAAAAGCCTTACCAACGCAGCTTTGGAGTTTTTAAGCTCACAAAACGGCGTATGCATATCCGCAATTATACGCCCTTTTTTATTCTTAGTCAATATATACGGCTCGCACTTTAATTTTTGCGTATCGGGCGGAGAAACGCCGTCCGCGTCTCCGTCAACGCACAGCGCGCCGCAAAGCGGCAGGTCTGCGGACGAAGAACCGACTTTAATAAGATATTCCCCCTTTACCGTCACCCATTTATTTTTGTCAACGTCAAAAGAACGGAAAGAATACTCGTCGAAGGGTATAAAAACTTCTTTAATCTCTCCTGCTTTTAAAAAGACTTTTTCAAAACCTTTAAGCTGAATTTCGGGCGATGCGGCGCTTTCAGGAAATGTTATATACATCTGCGCGGCTTCCGCGCCGTCCGCATTGCCGACATTTTTCAAACAAAAGTATGCGCCTTTCTT
>RYWC01000081.1 GCA_003979335.1 Clostridia bacterium | reverse complement strand
CGTATATCCATATATATATTTTAACACAGACAACCTTTTGATGTAAATTAAATTTTGCCGAAAAAGCTTCTGCCGTAGACGTTTTTCATAACGTAAAAGCCGTAAAAAGCCGAGTAGTTTCCACCGCGTATTACAGCCTTTGCGCGCGGCAGAAAATTCTGTGAAAATTTGACCGACAGTCCGCAGCCGATATTCGCATCTTTGGGGGTGTTGATAAGAGTTGCGGGCACGCCGAACTGTTTAAGCCGCATATTGCAGTCCAACGCTTGCGAGCGTGAACGGAATACGGCAAGTACTTCTGTCATAAATTCTTCCTCTTGTAATAAACATATATTATTATATATGCCGAAAAGCAACGGCGTAGTGAATTGTGCTGCCGCGTTCATTCAAAGCGCCACCCGTCTTTTCTTAAACGGGTTAATAAAGAAAGTTCTATTGCAATTCGGTTCGCGTTTCGGCTGTTTTATAAGTTCAGCAGAACAGAAACAAAATCCGTTAGGAGTTAATTTTATGATTTATTTCGATAATGCCGCAACGGGCGGTTTTAAACCTGACAGCGTGGTTATTGCCGCTACGGCGGCTTTGAAGTTCTGTGCAAACCCCGGCAGAAGCGGACATAAACTTTCGCTCGCCTGTCTCGAACGCGTCTATTCGTGCAGGAAACTTCTGTGTTCGTTTTTCGGCGCTTATTCCTATGACAGGGTTATATTTACTAAAAACTGTACGGAAGCATTGAACATCGTGATATCGGGCGTTTTTAAAAAGGGGGACGAGGTGGTTACAACGGTCGCCGAACATAACTCGGTTCTGCGCCCTTTACAGCATCTTAAAGGCAAAGGCGTAAAAATAAAATACGTTCCTTTGGACGGCGAGGGCAGGATAGACGTCAGCGCGTTGAAAGAGCTTGTAACCGAAAATACGCGCGCCGTTATTATAACGCTTGCCTCCAACGTCACGGGAACCGCGCCCGATATTAAAAAAATAAGACAGTTTATTCCCGAGGACTGTCTGTTGATTTGCGATGGGGCGCAGGCTTGCGGTCATATTCAAATAAATATGAAAGAGTGCGGCATAGACGCGCTTGCGGTTGCAGGTCATAAAGGTATGCTTGCAATTCAGGGAAGCGGAGCGCTTCTTTTTTCCGAAAGGATAAACCCGTCGCCAGTGCTTTTCGGCGGTACGGGCAGTGAAAGCTATAACCTGAATATGCCCGATTTCTATCCCGACGCGCTTGAAAGCGGCACGATAAATTATCCTGCCGCAGTGTCGCTAGGCGAGGGAGTTTTGTATCTTAAAAGCCATATGAAAGAAAATACCGAAAAGCTTTTCCGCTTGACGGCGTCGCTGATTTCGGGACTTGCGAAGATAGACGGGCTTAAACTTTACAGCGAGCCCAACCCTTTCGGTATAGTAACATTCAATTTAAGCAATATGCAGTCGGAAGAGACGGCGTCCGCGCTTTCGGAAGATTACGGTATATGCGTGCGCGGCGGTCTGCACTGTGCGCCCCTTATGCACAAAGCGTTGAAAAGCGAAGGGCTTGTCCGCGCGTCGCTTTCCCCTTTCAATTCCGAAAACGAAGTAAATGAGTTTATTTCCGCAGTAAAGGAAATTTCAGAAAGAAATAATGACGTTAGTCAGCAAGACTGAAAACCTTATAGGGGGAACGCCGCTTTTTAAACTCGGCGCTTACTGCAAAGCGTACGGGCTTTGCGCTGAAATATTTGCAAAGCTGGAATATTTTAACCCATACGGTTCCGTAAAGGATAGGGCGGTTAAATATATGCTTGACGAGGCGGAGACGCGCGGTATTCTTAAAAGGGGCGGCACGGTTATTGAGCCGACCTCGGGCAGTACGGGTATCGCCCTTGCGGCGCTTTGCGCGGCAAGGGGGTATAAGGCTGTAATTGTAATGCCTGAAAATATGAGCGAGGAAAGACGAAAGCTCATTGCGGCGTACGGCGCCAAGACGGTGCTTACGGATGCGGCGGAAGGTATGCACGGGGCAATTGAAAAGGCGGCAGAGCTTTGTTCCGGATTAAAAAATGCTTTTATTCTCGGACAGTTTGAAAATCATGCAAATCCGCGCGCGCATTATGAAACGACCGCCCGTGAAATCTGGGCGGATACGAACGGCAAAATAGATATCTTTGTTGCCGGCGTTGGTACGGGCGGAACTTTGAGCGGCGTGGGGAAATATTTAAAAGAGAAAAATCCGACGGTTAAAATTTACGCCGCCGAACCGCAGAATTCCCCCGTTCTTTCAGGAGGGAAAAGCGGACCGCATAAAATTCAGGGCATAGGCGCCGGTTTTGTGCCTGCAACATTTGATTCGTCGGTTTGCGACGGCTTTATAAACATATCTTACCAATGCGCAAAATCAGCCGTAAAAAGCCTTGCTAAAACAGAGGGTATTCTGGCAGGTATTTCTTCGGGCGCGGCGCTTTGCGCGGCAGAACTTGTCGCGCAAAGAACTGAGAACAAAGGTAAAATTATAGTGACATTGTTTCCTGACGGCGGAGAAAGGTATTTGTCTACTGATTTATTCGATTGATTTTATATGCTTTTAAGCCGCATAATAACTTCTTTCAGTTTCCGCTTTTTAAAACCGTCTAAAAGAGGCGACAGCGCGGTGTAAAAATTATCCAAATCCGCGTTGGTCAGCGTTCCTTCGCGCTTGCCGCGCTCGGCTTCCGAAATTATAGTATGTAAAATCTGTCCTTCGCTTTTTCCGCTCATGGCTTTGGTAATTATTTTAGCCATTTCCACGGTGTTGTTGTAAGCACCACCGTTTGAAGAGCTATTAGCAGAGGTGTTTGCGCCTGTATTCTGCGCGCGGTTACCCTGAGGGTTTTCTTCCGAATAACTTTTAAAATCTTTCATAACGTCCTTTTTTGCGAAAATCCCTTGAAAAAATTTTCAGCATATAATGATATTAACAAAATATGCAAGGAACTTTATTTATGCAACTTTTAATTATTTTGGCTATGCTGATGTTCGGGGGTAAGTCCGACACGCAAAAACTTTTATCGGAAGTAAAACCTATGCTTGAAACTTTCGGGGGAAACGAAATCAAAGAAGCATTGAAAAGCGCGGAGGAAATTTCTCAGGTTCTTACAGCCGTCCGTGATTTTACGGGCGCGTCTTCGGAAGAAGTAAAAGAAGAAGAGCTTTTCAGCGGCGGTGTGCGGCAGGAGCCCGACGTTGCTTTCCCTCTTGCGCCTATTTCGTCAGTTGCCGACAAAGAAATCACATACAGCCTTTCAAAGTACATATCGTCGGTAAATTAACTTAAATAGTTATAGCGTTTATTTAAAATAAACTATTTATACGTGTAACTGCAATATCGCGTCGTGGGGAGTAAAAAGCAAAATGTTCGCCTTTTCAGTTTAAATTCGGTTTCCACACATATTGCTTTTGCCTGTTTGCTGTGATACAATAAGATTATGAAAACAGGTATTTCCACCAGGTGTTTTATCAGCCGTTACGAAACCGAAGACGGCATTGCCCTATTAAAAGAGTGCGGAGCGCAAACGTGTGAAATTTTTTTGCGCACATTTTACGAATACCGTCCCGAATTTGCAAAAAAATATGCGGAAAAACTTTCGGGCGCAAAAGTAAATCTTATAAGCGCCGCGCCGTATAATTTCGAGACTCAGCTTTTTTCTCCGTCGCGCAGGGTAAGGGGGGACGGCTTCTATTGGCTGGATCAGATTTTACGTTCTGCGCAATTTTTCGGTGCGGAAAATTATGCATTCTGCGGATTAAGCGTAAGAGAAGACATGTACGGGAAAATTGATTTTACGGCGGAGCGTTTAAGAGAAATTATAGCATTCTGCGCGCGTTACGGCGTGCGGTTCTGCCTTGAAAATTCCACGAACGGACTGTACGTTCGCCCGTCTGTTTTTACGGAACTTAAAAAAACATTGCCCTGAACTGTACGGGGTTTTAAATATTGAAAGCGCGCGCAAATCAGGCTATCCTTATCAGATGTATATAAAGGATATGGCAGATTGCATATTGAGCGTTAAAATTACCGATTTTAACATTGGCGGAACTTCCGCCGATTCGGGTAACGGGGCTTTATCTTTGGAAGAAGTTTTGGCGAATCTTAAAGATTCGGGTTTCGACGGGACGGTGTTAATCGAAACGCAGGTTTTTGAAGATAATGAAAGTATAAGC
>RYWC01000002.1 GCA_003979335.1 Clostridia bacterium | reverse complement strand
AGATGTGTATAAGAGACAGGCAAAGAATGTGAAAATTTTCAAAGTATGTTTTTGGATAGATTGAAAGATGCAGAGAGTTGGTAAAAATTGATAGGTAAGCGCATTACAAATCCCGAATAGCCGACGTCAACGAACAAAGCTAAAAATTTGCGTACAAAGAAAAAATCAGGCTTGTTACGATACTCGACAGGTGTTTTTTAATTGTCCAATGCAAAATTATTCGCGCGTTGACATCGGCTTTTACTTGTGCTGCCAACAACAGCCGAAAGGCAATAAATTCGGTGGTACGGGAGATTTTATGATATTAAATAAAAGAGTCGTATATGTAACGACTCTTTTATAATGGGCGAACAAATACGAAGCAATCATGTAGTATAAACATAATAGTTCAATTTGTTCCTGTCTGGTGCGAGCGAGAGGACTTGAACCTCCACGGTTGCCCACCGGATCCTAAGTCCGGCGCGTCTGCCATTTCGCCACGCTCGCGCGTTTGACTGCTGTTTGCGTAGTCTATTGTAGCATAAGCTACGCGGAAACGCAAGCGTTTGAGGTTTGCGTCGACGCAAATTATCGGGCAAAGAATTGACAGAGAATATCGGAATTGATATAATACGCTTGACCGATTTGTATATTATTACCGCAAATTCGAGAGGGAGCGTATGCCAAATTCTACCAAAAACGCGATAGCGGCGTCTTTTTTGAAGCTGCTCGACGAACGACCGCTCAATAAAATTACCGTCAAGGATATTGTCGCAGATTGCGGAGTAAATCGCAATTCGTTTTACTATCATTTTCAAGACGTGCCGTCGCTTATATGCGAGATTGTGTCCGACGAGGTAAATAAAATTATTTCCGAGCACCCGACGGTCGAATCGTTCGAGGAGTGTTTGCGGGTTGCGGGCGAGTTCTTTATCACCAAGCGCAAGCGCGCGGCGTTGCACATTTACAATTCCGCCAATCGCGACATTTTTCAAACTTATCTTTTGCGCATTTGCGATTACATAGTGGAAACGTATCTGTCGCGCGAGTTTGAAGCGCGCAGAATCAGGGAAGAGGATAAAAGCGTAATCGTTCGGTTTTTCAAATGCGAGCTGTTCGGACAAATAACGGAATGGTTGAGCGGCGGGTTCGACGACGGCGTTATCGCCATGAACGACAGGCTTTGTCAACTGCAAAAGGGTATGCTCGACACGTTGTTGTCGCGTTGCGAAATAGAAGCGTGAGTCGTAATTTGCGCGTTTTGCGTTGCGCTCAATCGTGGTTTTGTATTATAACATGACGAAAGGCGATATTATACTTTAAAACTCTTGATATTTACCGCAAACGGGTGTACAATCAACGTATGAAAGAAATCGTATTGGCGACGGGTAACGTCGGAAAATTGAGAGAATTCAGGGCGATGCTGCAAGGCTATCGCGTTGTCACGCCCAAGGAGCTGGGACTCGACTTCGACGTCGAGGAAACGGGCGAAACGTTTTACGAAAATGCGTTAATAAAGGCGCGCGCGCTTAACGCGCTTTGCGGTAAGCCCGCGATAGCCGACGACAGCGGCTTGTGCGTGGACGCTTTGGGCGGCGCGCCCGGCGTGCGTTCGGCGCGGTACAGCGGCGGCGACGATAACGACAATATCGTAAAGCTTCTCGGCGCGCTCGAAGGCGAAGCAAATCGCAAGGCGTTTTTCGAAAGCTGTATCGTGTATTACGACGGGGAAAATATCGTACGCGCCGACGGCAGGGCGTACGGGTATATTTGCGCCGCGCCGCGCGGCGAGCACGGATTCGGCTACGACCCCGTGTTCATGAGCGACGATTTGTCTAAAACGTTCGCCGAGGCGACCGACGACGAGAAAAACGCGGTAAGCCATCGCGCCCGAGCGCTTGTCGAGCTTAAACGTAAGCTCGGCATATAGAGCGTGCGCGAGTGTATAAGCTCACGGTAATATCGGATATTCACCGCGATATCGGCAGGCTCGAACGGTTGATTCCCAAAATGAACGCGACCGATTGCGCGGTGTGCTGCGGCGACGGCGCGCGCGAGTTTTTGTACGCGCGCGGGCGTATTTGCGTGCCGACGGTATGCGTGCGCGGTAACAACGATTTCGACGCGGTTTTGACCGACGCCGCATGTATAGATTTCGGCGGCGTTAATACGTTCGTCGCGCACGGGCACAAATACGGCGTAAAACGCGGCTTGGACGCATTGAGCGCGGCGGCTGCGCGGGACGGGTGCAAGCTCGCGCTGTTCGGGCATACGCACGTGTTTTTCGACGGGGTCGTAAACGGCGTGCGATTGATAAATCCGGGCGCGCTGTGCTGCGGGTCGTATGCCGTTGTTGAAATCGACGGCGATAATATAGATTGCAAACGCTTTTGCGTTTAGAGAGGAGAGGGAAATATGCGAGTTTTGGTCGGGACGATAGAGAAAAACGTTTTGCTGCGTGTGATACGCGAGTTTGGGCTTGATAATCAAATATCAATCGGCGATAACGCGGAGGTGGAACGCCGCTCGCGCATAAAAACACCGTATTATATTGAAGAGAATATAATAGATTTAAAGAAAACGCTCGCTATGTGCGACAGTATCGACTACGGTTTTTCTTGTGTTGCCAAGCTGCATATAAGTTTAGGCGAGTTTTTCGATTTTTGGGAGTTGATGACCGAAATCGAAAAGCAGCGTGAGTTCGGCGAGCCGCTGTCTAATATCGAATATATTTATAGAAAGAGCGTGCAGCTCGGCTTGCCCGTGGAGCTTAAACGCACGGAAGAAATCGAATTTAAACCGGAAGGCGAGTACGCAATTGTCGGCAAGTCGGATATAGGCAGTATGACGCTGTCTCAGGAAGATGACGCGTTTTTGGAATATTGTTTTTATGTAGAATATACGCGATACGGGCGATTTACGAAAAGACCTATCGCAGATAACAATCACTGGCATCCGCGCGGGTATAACGACGCGCTTGCCGACGTCGTCGCGTTCATGCGCGGCGACAGGGAATATTTTAAGAATAGGCGTTTGATTGGGCAGTAGTGAGCATATTTGCTACGCCCGAGGGGCGGGTCTTTTCACCCGATACGGCGTTAAACTCGCTCGCAGTAGCGCCGAGGCTACGACTTCGCTCATTTGCCTTGATATAGCCTAAAAACAGTCGCGTCGGGCGCATTGCGTTATTACGAGGCAAATACTCGTCGTGTTCTCGTCGCAAATTCGCCCTTGTGCAAGCACAAGCGAATTTACTCCTCGAATCGCGAGGCTGGACGAGCGAAACGGAGCGCGTCGTACCCGCTGCGGTACGGCAAACGACGCTTCGCGCGTATAGACCGCGATTTGCCCGTAAAAATGTGTTCTACCGCGGTCGCCACCCCGTAACAGCAGTTTTGACACATTAGAGGCAAGCTGTGCGAGGAAAAGCCGCGAAGCGCGTGCTTGCGGCACGTGCGAACGGCTTTGACAAAGCAATGCGCCGACTGTAATGCGCCAAAACCGAAGCAAATATCGCCGCGACTGCCTAAGTAATAGCTTTTGTTTTTGCGCGCAAGCTTTAACGTTTGCGCGCCGTGCGTTCGGCAATAAAAAAGAACAATCCGCATGCGAATTGTTCCGATTCGGTGGTGATCCATCCGCGATTCGAACGCGGGACAACTTGATTAAAAGTCAAGTGCTCTACCGACTGAGCTAATGGACCGTATGGCTGGGGTAGTAGGATTCGAACCTACGGATGACGGAGTCAGAGTCCGTAGCCTTACCGCTTGGCGATACCCCAACAAGAGTTGTCAGTGGCAGGGGTAGCAGGATTCGAACCTGCGAGTGCGAAAGTCAAAGTCTCGTGCCTTACCGCTTGGCGATACCCCTACATGTAACCGCACGCGGCGGTTACGTGAATGGTGTGGGTAAAGGGGGTCGAACCCTTGACCTCTAGAGCCACAATCTAGCGCTCTGCCAACTGAGCTATACCCACCACATGGCACGCCCGGGGGGATTTGAACCCTCGACAAACGCCTTAGAAGGGCGCTGCTCTATCCAGCTGAGCTACGGGCGCAAGGCTGGAGCGGGTGATGGGAATCGAACCCACGTGGTCGGCTTGGAAGGCCGAAACTCTACCATTGAGCTACACCCGCGCGTGCTTATCAAGAATACCATATTATACGGCGTTTGTCAACGATTTTTTTATCTTTTTAATTAAATAGCGATTTTATTTTTGTTGCCCGAGCGCACGATTTGCGATAATTCAAAATGCGATTATATTCGATTTGAGCGGTTTTTTGTGTGAGAACGGCGCGCGATATTTGATAACAAACGCGAATGTGTGCGAACGATTGCGAAATGACGGCAAAACGCGATTGACATAATACAATTCCGTATGGCGGACGCGCGTCTGGGCGAGCGGAAAATTAAACGTTTTGTGCAAATTGCGTTTATTTAGTTGACACGGGTGGAAATTTATGGTAAATTAAATAACGTTCGCGACGGTAGCGTAATCGCCGCGAACGCAAACCGAACAATATGCTATGGACGGGTTCCCGAGTGGCCAAAGGGAACAGACTGTAAATCTGTCAGCATCGCTTTCGGTGGTTCGAATCCACCCCCGTCCACCATAATTAGTACCCGAAAAGGATGCTAAAAGAAAAATCACCGAAATATTGTGTTTTCGGTGATTTTTCTTTGCTTTTCAACACAATATATAGATTTTGTTGTACAAAAAAATATCTTTCATTATTTGTAATGAACGGTGTCATAGGTTATGGGACGGAATTTGGTAAGGTCTATTTCGCCGTCGTCGCCCAAAATACTATCGTCCGCAACTACGTTTACGATTTGTCCGAGATATTTGCTTCCGTCCAAAACTTTAATAAGTTTACATTCGAGCGTAAGCGGCAATTCGTTGATAACGGGGGCGTTTACGAAATTGCTTTTTCTTGTCGTAAAGCCCGCTTTTTCCATTTTGTTTGGCTCGTTTTTTGCAGAAACAATACCGACGTAATCGCAAGCCACAACGTGTTCGACATCGGCGGGCGCAACGGTAAAGGCTTTGTTGAGCATAATATTTTCCGTTGTTTTATGGGACGACATATCAATGATTATTTCATTCATTCCCACAATACCGCCCCAAGCGGCGTTCATTAAATTTGCTTTGCCGTTTGCGTCGTAAGAACCGATCATCATAACGGGCTGCGGAAACAGCAGTGGCTTTGCCCCGAAATTTTTACTCATAATGTTTTCCTCCGATTAGTCGATTTTCCAATTCAATATAAATTTTTTCAATTCCTCAAACGGCATATTGAAAAATCTTCCCGTTCCTTCTAGCGAACGAATATCGTTCATTTCGGCTTCCGTCAAATCGAAATCGTAAATATCGATGTCCTCTAAAATTTCGTTTTCTTTAATTGAGCCGGGAATTGCGATAAAGCCTTCGTTCAAATGCCATTTTAATATGACTTGCGCCGGCGATTTGCCGTGTGTTTTGGCGATTGCAAGTATGGTTTCGTTTCCGAATAAAGCGGAATTTCCCATTGTTCCACCGAGCGGAAACCAACTTTCCAATACGATATTATCGCGCTGTAACTTTTTTCTCATTTCCGTTTGTTGCCAAAAAGGGTGGCACTCCAACTGAATAACAGCGGGCTTTATAGTAGCTTTCGATAATATTTCTTCGTAGCCGTTTGCATCGAAATTGCTGATTCCAAGCGTTCTGACCTTGCCGAGTTTGACCGCTTCTTCCATTTCGCCCCAAGCCCCTACAAAATTCCCGACAGGTTGATGAACATACAAAAGGTCGATATAATCCGTTCCTAATCTTTCAAGCATTTTCTCAATAGCATCCAAAGCATTGTCGTAATCGCTGGGCCATAGTTTGCTCGTGAGCCAAATTTCTTTTCTATCTACGCCGCTTTCTTTTATCGCTTCGCCTACGGCTTGTTCGTTGCCGTATGCATGGGCGGTGTCGATTGAGCGATAACCGTTTTGCAATGCAAATTTTACCGCTCTTTTAGCGTCGGACGGCGCTTCGTCGTAAGTTCCAATTCCCAATTCGGGCATTTTTAAGCCGTTGTTTAACATTACATATTTCATTTTTATACTCCTTAATTATAAGATTTTTGATAGATTTCCACGCTGTCCTCGTCGGAAAGCGCAATAGAATCGTTCAAGAAATTCACGCCGAGCGTTTCCCTTGCGTTGCGTGCCGTTTTGGGAAATTCGTCGGGTGTTATGCCGTAGTCAGACATTTTCAAACCGTCCACGCCGCAAGCCTTTTGCAGTTCAACGAGCGCGTCGATAAAGTCTTCGGGGCGGGTTGCGTTTTCTTTGCCCATTAACTTCGCCATTTCGACAAACCGTTCGTCGCAGGCGTGTTTTTCTATAAAGTGTGAATAGAACGCTTTACTAATTAAAATCAAGCCCGCGCCGTGCGGCAGTTCGGGATGATACGCGCTCAATGCGTGTTCGAGCGGATGCGCGCTCGTGCAAGAGCCTGTACACATTTGTATGCCTGAAAGGTAACTGCCGAACGCAACTTTTTCTATTGCGGAAACGTCGTCGGGGCGGGCTATCGCTTGCGGTAAATTAGCCGATACGTTTCTTATCGCTTCGCTTGCAATCATTTTACTGAACTCGTTGCGCTTTTGGGAAATAAAGCCTTCCGTTGAGCGGAAAAGAGCGTCGAAGCCTTGATACGCCTTGAATTTTGCGGGAACGCTCGTCATAAGCTCTGCGTCGATTATAGCGAGAACGGGCATAGTTCCCGTGCCGAATACACCCGTTTTTTCGTTTGTCGCGGGGTTCGTGATAACTGCGCCGCCGTCCGTTTCCGATCCCGTTCCTGCCGTAGTGGGAATAGCGATAGTCGGTAAAGACCGTTTGGGCGGCCATATTTTTTTGCCCGTGCCGAATTGAACGTAGTCCCACAAATCGCCGCCGTTCGTCGCCATAACGCCCATAATTTTTGCCGCGTCCAACACGCTGCCGCCGCCGACTGCGACAACCAAATCGCAACCGTTATCCGACGCAACCTTGCCGCCTTCTTCGACAATAGGCTTCGTAGGATTTGCGGACACTTTATCGAATACGACGTATTCTACGCCTGCAAGGTTCAACTGTTTTTTTACTCTGTCAAGCGTCCCGTTTGCTCTCACGGACTTTCCGTTTGAAATTACAAGCAATGCTTTTTTTGCGTGTGCAATACCCGCAAGCGTATTGATTTGCGTGTGCAATTCGTTGAGCTTGCCCGCGCCGAAAATTGCCTTTGTACTAATATCGAAAGTAAACATAAATCAAACTCCTGTTATTTTAATTTTGCATACTCGGCTTCAACTGCTTCCAACCATTCGGTAGAAGTATTTATGCCCGGAACTTCGACGGCGATATGCGAAAACCAACTGTCGCTTGCCGCACCGTGCCAATGCTTAACGCCTGCGGGAATCGTAACGATGTCGCCTTCGTGCAATTCCTGTGCGGGCTTGTTCCATTCTTGATACCAACCTTTGCCGCTTTTACGCACAAAAGAATTTGTCCGCCGCCTTGCTCGGCTTTGTGTATATGCCAATTATTACGGCACTTCGGCTCAAAGGTTACGTTCGCCATAAGTAATTTAGATTTCGGCTCGGTAAGCGGCTTCAAGTACGAATTTCCGATAAAATACTTTGCAAAAGCCGTATTAGGTTTACCCAAACCAAACATTCCGCCGTGTATTTCCGCTCTGTCGTCATCCGCATAAACTTCTTTCACTATGCGGAACGCCGCCCAAGCGTTAGGCCACCCAGCATAGAAAGCCAAATGCGTAAGTATTTCCGCAATTTCCGTTTTGCTTACGCCGTTTTTCTTTGCCGCAATCAAATGATTGTTGAACGAAGCGTCGATAAGCCCTTTGCTCACAAGTGCGCTTATCGTAATAATGGAACGCACTTTGAGCGGAAGCTCATCGCCCGACCAAACCTCGCCGAATAAAACGTCGTCGTTGAGATGTGCAAACTTCGGCGCAAAATCTCCGAGCGCATCTCTGCCCGCTGTCTGAATAATTTTCATAAAGCCTCCTTATGCTTTTTCTACGCTACTATTTTACCATTAACACTTGTAAAAGTACAATGCCGATTTTGCAAGGCAGTATAACTTGAACACATACTGATTGACTTTTAACCATTGCCGTGATATAATGAAAAGGCAATTCTATAAAGGGGCTAACGGTATGATTGAATTATCTCAATTAAAGCAACTTGTTACTATTGTGGAAAGCGGCACGATTTCTTCTGCCGCCGAACTTCTTTTTCTTTCGCAACCTGCGCTTTCTCGGTCTATGCAAAAGTTGGAAGAAGATATAGGCGTTCCTATTTTTTCGAGAAAGAAAAATAAACTCACCTTAAACGAAAACGGCAAGCTCACTTACGAACTTGCCAAAAAATTGCTTGACGATTTTTCCGAATCCGTAGAGCGCGTCCGCACGTTCGACAGGGCAAACCGAACGATTTTTGTAGGCTCTTGCGCACCCGCGCCGCTTTGGAAAATTATTCCACTTTTAACGAGCCATTTCCCAGATAAAACAATATCTTACGAAATGAAAGACGTTGAACACGCTAAATCCGGTCTTTTGAACGGACCGTACCAAATTGCGATATTGAATAAACGGTTAGACGAACCCGACATTCTTTCTCACGAATTATGTCGAGAGCAACTGTATCTTTGCCTTCCGAACGGACACCCGCTCTCAAAATACAAAAACGGCATTTCCTTCCGCGAGATTGACGGAATAACAATGCTACTATATAACGAAATAGGATTTTGGCATTTTGTACATAAAAGCGAAACGCCGAATACAAGATATATCATTCAAAGCGACAGACAAAACTTCGACGATTTGGTAAAGGAATCGAACTTGCCGTCGTTCATAACCGATTTAAGTATGAAAGAATACGGCACGCCCGAAAACAAAACTTTTATACCGATTACGGACGAAACCGCCACGCAAACCTTTTATGCGAATTATCCGAAAAAGAATAAGGGACTGTTTTATAAATTGTTTCAAAGCGGCAATATTTAGATAGAAAAGTTAATCGTTAGTAAAAAGTTGGAATAGCCTTTTGCCATTCCAACTTTTTTATTGTGTTAATTAAATTTTGTTTGACTTGTCTATTTTAGGTGCGTTCGATTGATATATTTGTTGTTTTTTTATTCTCCCTATGGAACGTAAACCTTGAACGAGTTCTGTATTCAATCTTTAACAGCGTTGGCGAAGCGGGAGTAACGTAAAACAAATAACTTACAGTATCGGTAAATGATGGAGGCACGCCGGCAGATGCATCATATGGTGGTCGGTCAACGGCATAAGTATCATTCCGACGACAGTCAATCTTCCCCAATACACCAACAACCATACCGAACGGACATCTGTCGTAACACCGCCGACACGAAGAATTTGCATAACTCTTTCTTCTGGAACAATAGAGTTTATTTGTTCAAGTAAGCGATAGAACTCGGCAAACAACTTAATGTTGCCGCGCTGAAAGATTACATTATCACCGTCGGGAAAAACGTGCGCTCAATAATCGAAGGTTTGACGACCAACTTTATACCCGCTCTGTTTTCTTAATTTTTTCACCAATGTTTTCCTTATACATAAACAATGTCGATGTTTATTTCTCTTGCCTCCGAATATTCTGCCTTTTCGGCTGTGGCGGTTAGCACAGCTAAAATCCGATGTCAACGCGCGAAAAATTTTGCGGTGGACAGTTAATTATCTCTTGTCGGGTTTCGTAATGAGTCCGACTTTTTCTTTGTACGCAAATTTTTTCGCTTGTCTCGTTGACATCGGGCTGTCTGTATTTGTAATGTGTTTTCTCTTTAGCTTTCACTAGTGCTCTTTTTTGTTGTTGCCGAAAAGGCAATATAAATTCGGAGGTAAATCCAAAATGAAAGAAACAAGTGCAAATGTAAACTAAGAGAACGAAGTAAGAAAATACTTCCTTGCCGAATTCTCCTATGACGACGGCGAATACGAAATCACGTTTAACATTATAGATGTGAAATTCGTAAACGAAACTATCACCGTAACTATAACGAGAGCAGGTCGTATAAGCCAAGACACATTTCCCATGCTCCGCAACAAAGACGGGAAGCTGTATTTCGAGTTCGGAATGAATACGTTTATTCGCATTGAGTTCGGCAGAAATATACCCAAACCAATGCTTGACTATATGAACGTCATTGCTCAACATAGACAAATACTTATGCGCTACGTTCTAATGCCGTAGATACCAAACCACCATGTTTGTCAAGGATTTTTTAGTCGATTAATTAGATATTATGTAAAAAATTGCGTGGCACATACCACGCACTACATCTATCTGCATTTATTCTTGCCTTTTCGATATTTAAACTTATATTTCTTCAAACAAAAAAGCTTATAATTAATACTATGGATACAAAATATAAAATATATCTAATTTGTTATTATGAAGGGAGACCTATCGACTTTTTACTACCAATATATACAGAAAATCAATTTGCAAACGTCTTAGAAAGCGCAGGAACATGCTTCAAAATCCAAAATACTCATGGTGCAGAAATCATATTGGCTTGTCGCAAGAACGATACTCTAGTTATAACAAGAGTGAACGTAGAGAACGCAATCAAAACTAACTCTAATATTTCATTTTCTATTATAATTAATGAAGATAAGAAAACCGCATTCCTACGCACCTTTACTGATAACGAACACAACGGGCTTCTGCCGCTTCCATTTGAATTTATTGAACAAGCACGCACTCATTAAACGCGAATCCATCCAACAAAAATGATAAATATAGCGGCTAAAAATAATGTTTCAATAATACTTACTGCCAAACTTGCTGTATCACAATCCGAATCTGCCGCAGTATATTCATAAGAAAAATGAACTATTCTCATAATTAATGCCAACAAATTTGCCAACATCAAGAATATTGCCAAAGCAATGGATGCGCCAGTTATTTCTCCCAACGGATGAAACGCAAATATCCACATAGCACACGTACCGAATACAAGCAAGCAGAATTCCGTTATGATTTCCCATATATAATAATCTGCATAAGCCCCTGCAAAATGACCTATCCATATTGCCATAGCAGTAATATTTACAATCATGATAGAAACCAACGTTATAATATAGAACCACGGCAAAGCGCTCGAATCGACTAAGCCGAAATATCCCGGATGATAGATGATAAGCCATGTTGTAATAATATTAAAAATTAATGTCACACAAAGAAATAGGCAAGTTTGGAAACCGAACTTACTCTGCGTTCTCTTCATATCCCCTGCGTAACCTTCGTCGCCCTTAGGACCTCTTTCGCCTTTATCACCCTTAGGACCTTTTTCACCTCTGTCGCCTTTTTCACCTCTGTCGCCTTTTTCGCCTTTGTCTCCTTTAAGTTTTCCTTGTTTTATCTGATCTTGAATTAATTGCATTTTTGTATTCAAGTCATCGATTTGTTCCTGAACCTCATTTAAGGCTGCCGTCGTGTTTCTCGATAATTGCTTGATAAGCGGATCGTCGCCTTTCATAATATCGTTTCTTTTAGTCATAGTTATCTCCTTTTTGTTTTTTAGATATAAAAGTGAAATTAGTTAGCAATTTCAATTTCTATTTTAGTTGCATTCTGAATAAGAGAAGAAAGTTCTTCATCCGATAACACGTCTGGATTTTTGTTACAACTGCAAGCTTTATAAGCGATTCCACTTTTTGTAAGAACCGCATAAACAAGCAAACCACCATCTATATTTTCTACTTGTTCTCTTTTAATTTTATAATTTTTAAGAGAGCTTGGGGAATCTCCTAGCCCAATCGTTTGCAAATCAAACGGAAGAAGAACATCAGATATCCAGTCCTTAACTTGCCAATCTTGATAGAAGAGATAAGCAAACGGTATCTCTTTATCCTTGACTATTATAAGGTCTTTATCTATAGTATCAAATTCTCTAATCTTATCATCATAAAATTCTCTACAATAAACTTTAGGCTTAATTCGAAGCAAATCTTCGCCCATAGCTTTTATGCACGCACCTATGGCAACTGCGTTATAACAAGTCACTGTAAGAGGGTTGTCCCAATCAGCTTTTAGTGTCCTAGTTTGCTTGCCGAACATAGTTATAACACCCGACTCGCGACTAAAGTCAGTTTCACAATAAGATTTGCTAATATCAACTAATTTTTCCCGCAAAGGCGTAATGATGGACGTCCCACCAACAAAGAATATAGTGTTGATTCCTATGATTTTGTTATCGTCAAGCGCATATTTAAGCGCGTTCCCTATTTTATCAAATACTTCAGTTGTTATCTTTTCGCCAATCACGACATAATCGTTGCTGGAATTAGCATTCTCAAACATATAAGAAAGCGAGATTGTCTTCCCTGCTATCTTTCCTATTTCTACTGGTTTTAGGGCTGACATTGCTTTAGGTATCATTGTCTTAGTCGCTCCCGACGGAATTTTATCGGCGAACAAAGCCTCTTTCCATTCCCTACATTTTACCTTTGAATGCGGGATACCTTCAGGCAACATTTCAAAAATAAGTTTATCGATTGCATCCCCTGCCGTCTCACAAGAACCTATATTAGAGGCTTTAACTTTTCCATTTTCATATTCCAAAACAGAAAAATCAGAGGTGCCGCCACCAATGTCTATTACAAGAACTTTTTTATCTGCTCTCTCGCTATCCGAGAATAGGTATGTCACTCCTGCGAGCTCGGGCTCGGCTTCGACTCTTATCTTATCAGTAAATTCAACTGCAAATTCTTTTAGTATAAAGCACTCTGTAAGAAGTCCTTTTAATGTATCTTCATACGACACATTATATCCCGAACTTTCTTTCATCTTAGACGCAGGACATCCGATTACGATTTCTCTTACGGTATTCTCGTTTATTCCAAATTTTTCATCCTCGACATGTAATACCTTTTTAAGAAATTGAATTACCAATTTCTTTACTGTAATCGTCAAAGAATAATCACTATTCCCCATTTCAAGAGTAGAGTTTAATCCGCACCCATCAAACGGATATTTTATTGCATTTTTCCCAAACAAACCGTTATTGGGCGTAATCTCTCTTGCGGCAGTCTTCAGTCCTTTGAATGATTGCAAAATCGGATGCCGACGAACCTCTTCACCGACATAAAATAATCGTTTGCTTATCTCAGTTGGGTTAACATCCAGTGAAATACATGAGGATATATTTGAAAAATCATCGCCAATCCCCTCTGTTAAATCACCGCTATATAGCTTACCATCCTTTGCCTCATATGCGATAACGCATGTATTGCTAGTCCCAAAATCTATACCTAAATACCATTCTTTCTCTATGTTACTCATATCATCTCCTTTGTGATCGATAGGTCGCAATCACGTTCATAATATCCCTAAGCTTTTGTCGCTGCGTAAGAAAACTCCCCTCGGGATTGTTTGGATCATAGTTGCAAGATTCAGCATATTCATAAGCCTCGTCTATATATGAAAAATAATCCTCTATTGGATGTTTATAATAATCTGGCTCTTGTAAATGTTTACTCTTTAACTCAGCGTTCTCTTTTAATAAATCGCTTACCTGTGTTTTTAGATTTGTCACAGCGCGCTCTAACTCCACATGGTTATCGTAACTCAAAGAACTTACGCCTGTTTGTTGTTTGATAGGAGTTTTGTGCGCTCTTTCCTCATCTAATTGCATTTTCAAAACGCTTAAATCTTCACTTAACGCAGTAGCAATACGTTTATATTGTTCCCTTTCAAGTTTAATAGACTTTATTTCTGCATCCAACAACCAGTTTCTATAATTTTCATCATGCAATTTTTCATTAAAATCCTGCTCCATTTCTTGAAAGGCTTCGTATTTTTTTTTATTGCGAGCATCTTCCTTTTTTTGTAAATATAGAAAGCAACCGATAACAACCCCTGATAATATTAGTAATATAATTAGGGCTGCTACCAACGTCATCCCGCCTACACCAAATTGGTTTTCGGGAATGATATTATATACTGAAAAAAAGTCTCCGCTTAACACAATATTGGCGTCAACCTTAGACATATCTACCTCAGCTATATATTCACCCGCACTCGATCCATAACCCCTTACAGGCAATTCAATGATTGTCCCATCTTCGCCTATTGCAAAAGCCTTAGGTCCTTGCGTGTGTCCATTTGCAATATAATATTCAGCAGATACCCAAAACGTTCGACCCACAAATTGCTCATTTGTACTTTCTAATACACTATTAATATAGTTTTTTGTAGTTTCTTTTGTGTCATCATTGGTGCTCGCCACTCCCAAAGCTATGTTATGCAATAAAGCAAAGATAACTACAATTATAGCGACTAGCATAATTACTAAAAGATTTTGAATTAAATAAGTCGTTTTTCGCATTAGACTGCATCCTCTTTTGGAGAAAGCTCCGTGTCTACTACGTAGCCGTCGCCATCCCATTTCATAACTTTTTCCAATCCTTTGAATTTTGTTTTAGTGAACGGTTTCTCGCCGTCATACTCTGTCACTGTAATGCCTTCACTCAAAAACAAAGTTTTAACTTGTAATAATCTTTCTTGCCCTTCTTTATCGTTTGTATTGGGCTGACAAAAAGCAATTTCCGTTATTTTTTTATCATCCCAAGTTTTGTTGGGAATAATCAAAACACCGTTACTACTAACCGTATATTTACCCAACCTCATCCTATATAAACCCGAATATACATCTGGCGACACTTCTTCTAGTTCAGCGATGTGCAATTTTTTCCATGCCACACCCATTTCATTTTCTTTGTACGATGTACAATAATTATATACTTCTTGAATATCTGTTTCAATTTGTTTATCAGAAAACTCGGATATGTTCGGATCAACAAGATGATACCTATGCCCACAAACTGTACAAACACACTCACCGCCAATTATCTTTCTTCCCGCTTTAGTATCGCAATATCGACAAGGAAGAATTGCCGACATCTCTCCGGAGGAAGTCGCAATTTCTAATTCGTGCAAAGTTTCATTCAGTTTTTTTCGAAGTTTTTCGAACTCACATTCCAACTTTTCTCTTTCGTCGCTTGAAATAGCGCTATCTATTTGGGTTTGACAATTTGCGACTGCCTGATATTCATTTGATAATTGTTCTAACTTACCAGTTGCTTCAGTTAGTTTCTGTTGTAGTATATCTAATTTATTATTTGCCTCTTTCACGCCCTCATTTGCAGCTTTAGTAAGCTGAAGGATTTCAATAGATTTATTCAAAGATTGTTGTTCTGTTCCTTGCAATATTGCAATGTCGCTTTTGATTGCCGTATATTGGGAAATAATATTTGCATTATATTGTTCCACTATTTGGCACAATATACCACCACTTTCCTCTTTCTTGATAATTTCCTGTATTACAGCAAACATTTCAGCAATTTTATCCATTGCTAAATGCGATGGGAGTATTTTCTGTTGTTCGTCATTAGATAAAGCTTGTATTGCGTCTAATAGTCTTTTATTACTTAACTCTGCCACCTTAATATAATTGCTAATCAATCCTTTAACAGCTTCTATTTCAATTTTGTTGTCTTTGCATTGCTCATAAGCCAATCTAACATTATAAAGAATATCCTCGCACATTCGGCTTAAGCTTTTAATTTCCGCATTGATTTGCTCTTTACTTTCGTTTAATTTTGATTTAATTTCATTTTTGGCAGTCTTTGTATCTTTTAGGTCGGTAATTATTTGTTGAATATCATCCGTAATATTATTTGCTTTTCCTTTTATTTGATTCAAAGACAGTACAAGCGATTCATAAGGCGAATTGATTTCGCAATGCGCTTTATAGATTTCGACAACAATTTTCGCAACTTTAGAGACAAGGACGATTTCTATTGATTTTTCAATAGAAGATTGTAGTTTTGCGTTATCAATATGTATTTGTCCTTTTAGTTCATTAAACCACTTTTCCAAATCTTCGGAGGGTATCCCATTAATTACATCGCCGACGACTTGATTGACCGTACCGCCTTTTGTAGCCTTTGCGCTACCCCATTGATTTTGCTTATTGTTATTTCCAAGGGCTCTTTGTATTGCTGGTTTAAATAACATTTCATTAACTCCTATCTGTATTGTGTGCGGTAGAACTGTTATTTTTCACATCACCGGCGACTTGATTAACTGTACCGCCTTTTATAACCTTTGCTCCACCCCATTGATTTTGCGAATTATAATTTCCAATAACAATTTGGCATTTTTTAGCAGCAATGTTTGCCCTTTCTGAATTATCAGTAGCCTGTGCAGTGTCTATTTCTGCCAATGAACGACTGACTTTTTGTGCGCTCATATCGCTTATTCGTTCTATGGAAAACCCAATAATGCCAAATGTAAAGTCAATAATACCTAATATCGTCGCAAAATCATTCGCCCAGTCTTTCTTTGCAAATATTCCATACATAGCAAATACTGCCGCAAAAATTGCTATAATAATGATAGAAATTAAAAAACCTTTTAATAATCCCTTACGAAATGTAAAGTTTTTTTCTAAATAATTTTGTCCCTGTTTATATACATTCTCAATCTTAAATTGAAACACTGTGGCATTAAATTGTTCCGCCCAAATTTTGAATTCACTCAAGTCGGTTAGAGAATCTAACAAAGTATCAAATTTTGTTCCATCGGAAATTGACTTAATGCTATTTTCATCCAAAGCACATTTGCCACCCAAAAAATCACGCATTTCATAAAGCACTGTCTCCGCACTTAATAAATGAGATTTTATTGCTTCTGCGCATTGTTCTTTATTCCCTTCAACGCGTTTAATTAGCGATTGCGCCAACAAAATCGCATCGTTAATTGTTTTCATACCACCTCTCCCGTTTGCAAATACTTAATCGCTTTTTCAGTCAGGCTTCTGCCACGCCCGGATACCGAAACAAAGCCGATTTTGATAAGGTAGGGTTCATATTCGGAGAGATACTTCTTTGGGTCCAAGCCAATACGCGCGGAAAGAGTTTCGGCGCCCATTGCGCCGTTTGCATCCTCTTCCAAAACGCGCAAAATTTCAATATCCTTCTTTTCAAGTCCTATTGCGTCGATACCCTTCTCCTCGAAATACTTCTTCACAATATCTATATCGATATTCGTAGAAACGCGCTGTCCATTGTCGTCGTATAGCGCCGTATCCAATCCATCTACAAAAGAGTTAACATAACGGATAGAACCGCGGCTACGGGGAATGCATGCGTCGATTGCCTCGTCGGTTATAGTAAGCCCTTTTGACGCAACCTTGTTTTTGTAAATGCGTTTAAGCTCTTCGGGAGTATAGTCCATCATTTGGAACTTTAAGCGCAAGCACCTATCCTTTATGGTGTTAAGCACTTTATCATCGTCGGTCGTCGCGGCGATAAAAGTAAAATTATCGATAGGGATACGCTTTACCACGCCGTTCACGTCGGGCGGTGATACGTACACGCGACTGTTCAAAAGCGTTAAAAGGCTTGATTGAAGTTCGTCCGTGAGCATATGGATTTCGTCAAAGGCAATTACAACCGGCTCGTTGTCGCGCGCGACCTTCATCAAAAAGTTTTGCAGAGCTTTAAGCGACTGCTGACTGTTATGGTACTGCGAACAGTCCATCCACTCGAATTTGACTCCGAGTGCTTTTGCTATAAGCTGCATTAACGTGGATTTGCCAAGACCGGGATTGCCGAACAGTAAAATGTTGTCGAGGTATTTTCTGCCCTGCGCCTTAGCTATAGCGATTTCTTTTAGCAACACCTTCACAATGTGCCGTTGACCTATAAAACCTCCCAACGTATCAGGAGCAAATGCCGGCTCGTCTTTGCCGCCTCCGTCTTCTGTTACGGGAACTTGCGGCTCAGTCGGCTCTGGCGGTAATTCAGGTTTGGTCTCGACAATCGGAGCTATCGGTTCGACAGGCTTGTCCTCTTTCGGTTGTTCGACAGGTGCAGGCTCTACAATACCTGAAATATCCACACCGCCTATAGGAGCAGTTTTAGGCATTTCGGGCGGAAACGCAACATCGCCTTTGCCGCTTAAAATATCGCCGAGCGACGGAATATCGCCATCGTCAATTAGCCCGAAAAATTTCTGAACACGCCTATCTCCTAACCCGTTTTTACAGATAATATCTACGTATCCGCCAAAAATTTCCTGCCAATATGAAAGCTTAGCCTTTATAACAATACTGTCGCCGTTATCAAGCGCATACTGCTCAGCAAAAAGACGATATAAATCGGCAAGTCCCGTAAGCGTTGCTTCTTGATTATTCGCCCGCGCCGCATAAAGAGCAATTCTGTATTTTTCTCTGAATTTGTCTGCAAAAGTCATTGTTTTTCTCCTGAAAACTAAATTTATTTTTGGGCGATAGGCTTAGCTCCACCATGTTGCCGCACCTGCATATATCCAGCATATTGCCGTAAAAAGAATCATTGCCATCGGCAAAATAACCACGCCGATTGATATGTCGTCGTTAAACTTCATTTCATTAATACTCGAAACTACGAAAGCACCCCAACCGATTGACCCTGTCACCGTAATAACCGTCTTGAGCCACATGGGCCACCCACGACCAATCAACACGACAAGCCCTCCAAAGATAGAGATTAGAAGCGATACGACAATTAATGCAGTTTTAACTTTGCTGTTTTTAGGCAAAATCATAATCCATGACGCGACGGCCAGTGCGACTATAATAATTCCGAATACCAAAACCGCTATATTGCATTTATCGATTACAGGTTCCGAAAACTTGAAGAAAGCCTCTTTGCCGTCCGTGGTTTTGGGTACAAGATATTTAACCCACTGCGGCAACACGTCGAACTTTCGATAGTAGAACAGGAAAAGAACATACATGCTAACGCCGACAAACCCCAGCACCGTAATTATGGCGTTTAATGATGAAATTACATTATACGCGATACTGCGACATTTTATATTGCAATCGCGATTTATTATCGTTCGCACTTTTTTTTTAATTTCTTTTTCGTTCATTCTTACTAATTTTCAACCACATAATATTTAGGCAAGAATAGACTTTCCAAGTCTATATCAGATACGCCAAGCATAGAAAGTAGCGCATGCAGGTCGACGCCATCTTCTATCATATCGATATACCCTAAAGCTCTTCCTGCCGCTTTAAAGCCCTGTTCCTCGGCTAATTCAAGCAATTCGATTCCCTTCATGAGATTGCCACGACGATAGTAGAAGCAACCCAAGCTAAATATACCGCCCAAATCGCCACTCATAGCGATTTTTTTGTAGTACTTTTCGACTTTTCCCATATCTTGCTTAACACCCTTTTCGTGATAATAGCAATATGCAAGATTTGCCATAGCCGGTATACTCCCGTACCGTGCGGCCTTTTTGAACCATTCGACAGCTTCGCCCCAATCTTCAATAACGCCGATTGCATTCGAATAGCAAACACCTATTAAATTGATTGCGTCTATGCTTCCATATTCGGTGGCTACTTTAAAAAGCTTAACTGCATCGCTTTCGCGCCCATCCAAATAGCTTTTCAATCCATCGGACAATGCTATATCAGAGCTTAAACGATTGTTTTTATCCGATTTGCCACCGAGAGAAATTTTGTGCCCGTTAGAGCAAAGAAAATACCAATTACAATTTGCGTTGGAATTAAACGAGTCTTTAACGCACGACAAATCAAACGACCTCGTCAAGTCAACAACGAACGCACTATCCTTGTTGCCGTTATAAGATGAAACTATTTCTCTTTCTTTACTCATAGACGCTGATCCTTAAAAACGAATATCGCAATTTTCGTTATCGTTAAAGGAATCAATAATATCACTCCCCTTATCTTTAATAACTATCTTTGATTCCTTATTTCTTTTGCCGGAATCGATTATCTTACGGCGCTTACCCTTCTTATCGACACCTCGCGATATCAATGCGCCTATAAGCGATGCGACAGCACCGCCGAGAGTAATGTAAAATGCCAGCATATCGTAGTTGATTTCGTCGATAATACCAAAGACAAGAAAAACTATAGCTAGTAAAGAAACCGCTATAGTGATAATTGCAAATGCAATTTCCACCTTTTTAGCTTTACTCATTGCTACACCTCCGCGACGATAATTAGTGTCGTTGTTACTTGAGCTTATTGAAACTTCAGAAAGACATTTTGATACATTGGCGTCAATTGCGTTGAGGTCGTTCTCAATTTCACTCAAATGCTCTGGACTAAGCTCGAACCTTTTTACATGCTCTTCGATTTTACCGTCAATCTTATTGGATCCGTGAGTTTCAGAAAAGTGCTTTATCCTAACTAGAATCGCTTGTAAGCGTTGCTTTGATATGTCATCTCCATTTAGAACGGAAGATTTACCATTTAATCGTATATACATATCGTAAATAGTCATAAACACCTCTTACAACACAATACCGTTGGCTTCGCACCATTTTGTTAGTAGTTCGTCTATCTTGTCCATAGGCGTGGCATTGGCGTAACCATCTGCCGACACGTTATTGACGGCAAGCGTTTTTGACTTATTAATGCCGATACATTCGCCTTGTCTGTTCAAAACGGGTCCGCCAGAATCACCGGGATTGGCCGGCGCTGTATAGACCAAATTCCCTTTATCGTTTTTGGTAAAGCGTACAACTCCCGTAAAAGGAGCAAGTCCCATGCCGAACGCATTTCCTATAACGAGGCAATCCGCACCTTGCAAGACCTGCGAGTAATCCGAAACCCGTTTAATAACGCTAAATTCACCAACTTCATCGGGCTGAAAACGGCAAAGAGCCACATCCGCTTTTTTATCGGAAAACAAAATATTGAGTTTATAACTTTTTTTATCTCCCGCAAATGACATTTTCGCTTTTGGATAATATCCTTGCGATTCCTCGTCATATACGACGTGATCGTTAGTTAGCAGATATCCGTTTTTCGATATTATAAAACCAGTGCCGGTTGCACCCAATCCCGAACTGTTTACGATGATTTCCACAACTGCCCGTCTATTTCTTTCAAATACCTCGGCGCACCACCCTTGCGTTTTGGCGGTTTCGTCAATAAGGCCAGAAATATCAATTTCGCCGCTCGCCAATATAGGCTCAGAAGGAGTTTCGTTTTGCACAATAGGTTTCTTCGGTTGCGGTTTGGTGGGCTTTTGCACTTTGGGTAATTGCCGCTCTTGCTTTGTGTGAAGATTAAAGCACTTTAATACAAAGTCGGTTAAGCCTTTATCGTATAATTCGCGCGAAACAGAAATCCATTTATCCAGAAAAGCACCCGTCCGCGCTTTTAGCAAAATTGTACTTGACTTATTGTACGTATCCACGGCATAATTTAAAATGGCTAGAACATACGCTCTTGCCGCTTTGGGATTATTTTGTTTTACAAGTTCCCGTGCGTTCGAGTAATATGTAGCAATTTTATCTTTCTCTCCCACTTAGTCGCCCCTTTTCAACATTTCAAGCAAATCCTCGTAAGAAATGCCCATATCGTACGCCTTAAACCGCAATAGTGTCTCGGGCGTAACGCCGTTGATATAATCTTTAATTACTTTGTCACAATCGGCAAGCGTCACAATCTCACCCTTTTCGCCGTCTCCTCGCATAATGTTCAACACTTCGCGTCGCAACGGCTCGTTTGCGATTTGTTTCATGATCGCCCTTATATCCGCGCCCGCATAACCGTCCAACCGTTTAGCAAGATATTCCGCCGTAACCTCGGGCGAATGAGGCAGTTTTTCAAGATCGAGCGCGACGAACTTTTTCCGCGCGTCCTCGTCGGGAAGCGGAACATAAATCTGCGTTTCAAATCTGCCGCCGCGCTTCAATGCCGAATCGAGCTTCCACGGCAAGTTGGTCGCCGCAACGATAATTCGGAGCTGGTTGGTCTTTTTGGTTTTCATAAATCCGTCCATACAAGTCAACATTGTAGTTAATATCGACTTTGTATGCCGCGAATCGTCGCTACTTCTGTCCGAACAAATACTGTCTATTTCGTCGAGAAAAATGATGCAGCGGTCGAGTTCCGCCGCCTGCGCAAAGATATCTCGCACATTTTTTTCTGCAACGCCTACAACGCTTGCCAATACCTCACTCGTCTGAACAACGGCAATCTTACAGTTAAGCGCACCCGCAAGACATTTGACAATATGCGTTTTACCTGTGCCCGGAGGACCATACAAAAGAATTTGAGTCCCGAGCTGATATCCCCTGAATTTGTAATATACGGCTTGAAACTCGGGACGAAGCGGAGCAACCACGTCCACCATAAAAGCGTCCTTGACTTCCTGCACACCGATTATGTTCGTAAAATTAAGCTTAGGAACTTCGTCCGAAAACCAATTCTTTTCTGTATAATACGGATCGATGCCGCCCTCTTCGCCGCCACCCGAATGAGCGGCGGCAACAGGAGACTGTTTTGCATAGCGCACCAAATGATTGATGACAGTAGCGCATTGTTTACGATATGTATCTTTAATCGTCGTACTAACGTTGGGATTGGCGCACTGTTCTAAAGCTATGCGAAGCATATCGGCTCCGACTTCGCAAATCGCGTCGACATCTCTCGCATTGACCGCTTCGTTAAATGCGCTGACCTTGCTATTAAAAATTCCTATCATACTTGCTTCTGCCATACTGCACCTTACTTTTTCTTGTTTTCTTCCGCTACGATACCCGCATAATCTATATCGCCAGTCGAAGCAACACCTGCCGCCTCGGCAGATGCAACTGTTTCGGGCGCGACCTTTCCTTTGACGCGCTCAATCATCGCCGCATATTCGGCTTTGAATTGATCGGATACCTCGTCCTCAGCAACACTACCATCCAAACGACTCGAAATGCTCGCCACAGGTTCGGGATTGAGAATATCATTGAGTTTTGCAAGCTCGTCTTCCGATTTTTTAATATCTTTGAATATAGCTGTAATGCTCTTTCCGAGTTTCGTAAAATCGGGGGACTCTGCCAAAAGCCCTTTGCACCCGGCAATTGCCGCGGGAAGTTTGCCGAGTTCCGAAATTGCGTGTGCGGTATACGCGCCGAGTTCAATATTGCTCTTTAATGTTTTGAGCTGTTCTACAAGCGCATACACACGAATCTTTTGCTTGATAAGCTGTTTCGCTCTCGCATCGTCGCCGCGAATCGCCGATTCATCGATATACGCGTCGTATTTAGCGCCGAATTTTTGAAGATTGCGCACAGACTTGTCCAATGCGTCCAAAGCTGCTATAATCTTCTCGTCGTTGGTTTGTTTTTTTCTCATGATGAAATCTCCTTTTATTTTAGGTGTTAGGATCTAACCTACTGTTTCTTTTCCTGTCGGGAATAGCCGCTTCCGCCGCGCGTATAACTTCCTCGATTTCGTCCATCGTCGGCGGTAAATCTTTGACACTTCGAACATTCGCTTCATGCGCGTCCAAATCATCCAAATCCTCGTCAACGCCATGGGCAACATCTACCGCTTCAATCATATCCGCAGAAAGTTCACGCAACATTTCGATTGCCAAATTTCCCAGTTCCGGTAAACTTCTGACGCTGTTTGCCGCCGCCATCAACGCGCCTTCATGTATCGCTTTCCATACCTTTTTATAATCGCCGGAATTTATAGCCGACCGTGCTGCGCCAATCGCGGCATTGAATACGCTAATAATGGCGGAAAATTTCTCAATATTCGCCTTTTTGCCTTTTTCGTCAGCTCGCCCCTGCGGAACATACGCTTGTTCTTCTTTCAAGCGGTTATTATATAATTTAACAATATCCTCTAAAAGATAAAACTCGACAAACGCTTCTCTGTCAATAATGGAAATGCGTTCACGACTATAGCGTGGATTGTTTTTCAGCGTTTCGTTTGCCTGTTTCACACGGGCTCTATGAGAACGAATTGTTTTTTCTGTCATATGTACCTCCATTGTGGCGTCAAATCTTATTTATGGATTTTTCTCGGTGACTTCGAGTGATATAGTCATAGGCATAGGACGATTAAACATCATCATTTCAACAACGGCTGTTCTATGGTGCCTGTCGATTTTCCTTACTACAAAGTCGTAGCCTTTTTTCAATGTGTTGCTCAAATCTATTTGAGATATAAGCCCCACCTTGCCTACGAGCGGACCGAAGGTGATTATAAGTTTATCGCTCTCGACTTTTCCGACGCTGTGTCCCAAACAGTGGTAATCGGGGAATCGTTGTTCCATAGTAAAACGTTCCTCGTCATATAGTGCATACCGACTTTTCAAAGTAGCTTGCGCACCGCCTACCGTATTCGGATATTTGAGCAATCTGACTATATTAGCCGAATTGTATATCAACGTTCCGAACAGCCTCACAAAATCGTCTTGCGGAAGGGTCGTAGCAATAAACACATGGTTGGGAATTGCCGGGCGTTTTAGGTATTGTCTGTCGGCAATCTTCTTGCCTTTATGGTAATACTGCTCGGATTCCAAGATAAAGATGTCATACTCGCATTTGACATTAATCAACCGAAATGCCTTAGTTAAATCGGTTATGACTTTACGTTCTTTGCCCTGCTTTACTCTAAGCACATACCACCAATACGGCTCTTGCATAGTTTTTCTCCTACAATGACTTTATAGGCGAAAGTGCATACCTCGCCTATTGCGCGCATACGGCACGCACGAATTGAAGAACATATTATTGCCTCATTATCCACCGAGCAACGCGCTACGAGTAGTATCAATCGGCTATGGTTGCCTATAACGCATATCTGCGTCATCAGCGCTTGACATACTAACACAGATGAGATACATCTATGTTAAATTGATTTATATTTGTTCAAAAAATGACGCAGATTAATCCGCCTTATGTCACTATCGGTAACGGAAATCCATTTTTTCGACAAAATATTACAAAAGGTATTGACAAAGTCGCCCTTATGTGCAATAATTATAGCGTCCAATGACGCAGATGTATCTCATCTGCGTCATTTTTATTTCCAAATTTATAGCTATCAAAGTAGTTTCCCCACCAAATTCATCATGTTCTTTTTGTGGTCGAGCAAAGAGTGTGTGTAACGATTGAGCGTTATCGTCGCATTCTTATGCCCCAATATTTCTGAAAGAGTTTTTACATCCATGCCGCACTCTATTGCCCGCGTCGCAAACGTATGCCGCAACGCATGAAAACCTTTATGCGGAATTTGTAAAAACTTAAGCAATGCTTCGAAGTTACGCTGATACGTACGATTAGATATAGGTTTGCCGTATTTGCTAACAACATACTCACCCATGCTTTGCTTTTTATAATTCTCGATTATTGGCACAAGCTGTTTAGGCAGCGGTATTTGCCTATACGACGACTGCGTCTTTGGGGCTTCCACTATCATGCCGAACATGCCGTTTTTATCCTTGCCGTAGTGACACGACTTATTAACGTTAAGGATACCACTTTGAAAGTCTAAATCAATCCATGTAAGAGCTAACAACTCGCCTATTCGCAATCCCGTGTAAAGACATAGCACTATTCCAAATAGGTGCGGTTTATCTCCGTTAAGGATTTGACGGACAATCATGGCTTGTTCTTGCGAAGAAAAGCACTCGACCTTTTTCTCTATCGGTTTTGGGTGTTGCAAACTCGTCGCCGCATTTGTTTTTGACAATCCGAGATTATACGCAATGCGCAGAGAGTTTTGCAATACATTTATAACCGAATTAACAGTATTTGACGATAATCCCAATCCCGTCTTGCTATTTCCACTCGCGGTTATGTCGACAATAAACCGTTGCAACAGCATTGACGTTAAATCGTCTATATCATATTCGCCGAGCTTCGGTAAGATATGATTCTTTACTGTACTATGATATTTATCTATCGTAGCGCTTTTTGCCGTAATCTTGACATACATGTTAATCCACTCGTCAAGCCAATCTTTGTATTTCATTTGAATGTCCTCCATACTACCATTATACTAAATGCAACTATATATGTCGGTCACATCAACGGCTCACAAAGTTATGTGCGATATCTAAATGTTTCTTTTGCGTTCGAAAAGATAACACTAAGCGTTCGTCTTTCGCCGAGGTGTGTAGCCGAAAACGTCTTTGATGTCAAGGGCGAAAAATATTGTTGAAAATATTGAGTGTTTTTAATACCCATACAATATTTTGTCGCTTGTTCCTTGACGGTTTTACTTTGTTGCAAGAAAACGAATTTCCAGCAAAGCCGTTTTCCAGCTTTACTCCTTGGCGTCGAAAGACGAATACAACAAACAAGTAGAAAAGTCTATGAAAAATTTTCAAAAACTTTTTCAAAGTCGACAGATTATGTCGAGTTTGAAATATATACTGCCCCATAATCAATTCAGGAGGATTCTATTATATTACGAAATATCAAGAAAGCTTGGATATGGTTAATCAAGACAATCCCGAATACCGTGCACACCATCAGAACGTGATATAAGGAAGGCAAGGTAAAATGCCTTAACGCAGACAACAAGGTTCTCGTAGATATGGATAGCTTGCTCGATTATATCTCTCCTACTAAAAACTAAGGAGTTATACAATGGCGTATTTTAAAATCACGCAAAACAAAAAAACACAAGCCCGCAAACAAGATTGCAATAAAAATAAATAATAAAATTCTAAAAACAGCTTTTTTCTGCATAAGACCCCCTTAACAGAAATAAATAGCCACATAAACCTAATCGTCAGTAAAAATAGTAAAGTACATACAAATATTATAGCACATAATTATAGCA
>RYWC01000080.1 GCA_003979335.1 Clostridia bacterium | reverse complement strand
ATTTATGGTATAATGAATTTATGCGTTACATAGGCAACAAAACCAAAGTTTTAGAATATATAGACGGACTGCTTGAAGAAAAAGGGTTAGACAAGAAAGACCTTAAATTTTTTGACGCGTTCACGGGGACTGCGTCGGTCGCCCACCATTATAAAGACAGGTACAGATTAATCGCAAACGACAACCTGTATTTTTCTTACGTCATTGCGGAGGCAAGGCTCAATTCCAAAAAAGATATGTTCCGCGCCCTCGGCTTTGACCCTTTCGAATATTTTAAAAGCGCCGATTTCAGCGGTTTCAAAGGTTTTATTTCGCAGAACTTTGCGCCTGCTTTGTCGTCGAGAATGTATTTCAGCGACGAAAACGCGCAGTTTATCGACTTTATCAGAAGCACTGTAAACGAGTGGTTTATCGACGAAAAAATTACAGAAAACGAAAAGTATTTTCTTATAGCTTCGCTTATAGAATCCGTTTCAAAGGTTGCCAACGTTGCCGGCGTTTACGGGGCGTATCTTAAAAAATGGGACCCCCGAGCGGTTAAAAAAATGGTGTACGCGCCCGTTGAGTCCGAGCCGCACGCCGAACATATGGCGGAAATCTACAACGACGACATTTTAAACGTAATAAAAAAGGTCAGCGGAGATATTCTCTATCTCGACCCTCCTTATACAAAAAACCAATACTCTGTGCAGTATCATCTGCTCGAAACTATTGCACTTTACGACAATCCCGTTATAAGGGGTACGACGGGCGCAAGGGATATGTCGGCGCTTTCCTCCGATTTTTCGAAAGACGGCAAAGTGCAGGTTGTTTTCGAACAAATAATAGCCGAAGCAAAGTTCAAGCATATTATTTTAAGTTACAGCTCGGACGGCATAATGTCCAAAGAGTTTATAGAAAGCGTTTTAAAAAGGTACGGCAAAAAAGAGACGTACAGGTTTATAAAGTTCAGTTACAGACAGTATAAAAACCACAGAACGGAGGACAGAGACGACCATTGCGAATATCTTTTTTATATAGAAAAACACGATAATCCGATATTCGAATCGCCCTTGAACTTTATCGGCGGCAAGCACGATATGGTGCCTTTTTTGACGGGCAATATGCCGAGCGGAATAAATATGTTTTACGACCTTTTTGCCGGAGGTTTCAACGTAGGCATTAACGCAAAGTGCGAGAGAGTGATTTATAACGATATAAACTTTAAGGTAAGGGAACTTTTAGAGTATATAACGCACGCCGATATGCCTGCGTTTTACAAGTATATTACAAGCACCATTAAAAAGCTGAATCTCGGCAAAGAGAACAAAGAAGCTTATATGAAGCTCAGGGACAAGTACAACCGCACCCCTGTTGCAAGCCGCGATTGCAGGGATTTGTTTCTTCTTATAATGTACGGGTTCCAGCAACAGATAAGGTTCAACAACAGCTTGGATTATAACAATCCCGTCGGACAGGCAGGCTTCAACGACAAGATACTTGAAAAACTTATTTCATACTCGCGCGTAACAAAAAGCAAGAACGTATTTTATTATTCGGAGGATTACGAAGTCTATTTCGACAGCATTACCCCCGACGACTTCGTATATATCGACCCCCCGTATTTAATTACGCTCGGAAGTTATAACGACGGCAAGCGCGGCTTCAACGGCTGGGGTGAAAAGGAAGAAAAACGTCTTTTGGACTTTTTGAAAAGGCTTGACGGAAAGCACGTTAAATTTATGCTTTCAAACGTGTTGGTGCACAAAGACAAAGAAAATACAATACTTAAAAACTGGATTGAGGAAAACGGGTTCAGAGTTATAAGATACAACGAAAAAGCGCGAGGCAACAGGCAGGAAACTATTATAGTAAATTACGGGGAAGACGAATGAAAGTAATTATCAAAGACAGGTACAGAGCAGAAATAACAAAAAACGTTATTGACAGGGTTTTAAGTTCGCTCGGCCTTCCTGCCGAATATAGTACAGAGTACGTCAAAGGCGACGGCAGAAACATAATAATCGAGACGGAAGACAGAAGTATTTTCGTAATTATCAGCCGTGAGAGCGCTGACGCGAGAAACGCCTTTTTGGCGCAGTACATTCCGACCGTTTTAAGACAGTACATAAATTACTCAACCGTAAAGCGGAAAAGTATTTTTATTTATCTTCTGGATACGTCTTACGGGGCTAAAACGGAATTTATAATAGATACCTATAAGGTCGCTAAAACTTTGGGTATAAACATACTCAATGAAGCGGAGCTGAAAATAGGGGAAATTCTTCCTTATAAGACATTTGACGAATGGAAGAACGCCAAAACCGAAAGACAGCAGTACAATTCTTCAAACCAGTCCTCCTACGCAATCGAGGACGAAAACGGGGAGTATACTTTATTCGGAAAACTCTACGGCGCAAACGGCAAGGAGGCGGCGCTTACAGCCTGCCTGTTGTCGCAGATAGCAAAATCCGAGGGGAAAAGGCTAAATTTCGTTCAGGTTACGGAACACGGCACCGAGTGCCTTTCCGCAGGCGATAAGCTGCTTTTAAGTTATTACGGGGTTTCCTTTACCGACGGCTCAACCATCGTCAGGGACAAAAAGGCGTCCGAAAAATCGACTTGCAGGAAGCAGGACGAATTCAAATACAATCTGCTTGAAAAGTTCGGGAAAAAGAAATGTTATCTGTGCAGGTGCGACATAGAGTCCAATATCATCGCATCCCACGTCCACAGAATTGCCGATATAGACCGTTCGGGGCTGAGCGACGCGGAAAAGAGGAAACAGGCGGTCGACGGGGATAATGGCTTCTGGCTTTGCGCAAACCACGATAAACTTTTTGAAAACGGACAGATAACTTTCGACAGGCTGGGTATGCTCGTCATAAATAAAAATCTCAGCCGAAGCCAAATCGATTTTATCAAAAGCATAACGGAAGTGTATAAGATAAAAGAAGAACATCTGACGGAGGGGCTTATTCATTATCTTGAACTGCACAACAAACGGGTCAACCTCGGGCTTGGTTTCTGATTGAAATTCGATATGCGAAAAAAATTCCCCGACGCTTTCGGCTGTCGGGGATTGTTAAAATTATTTGTTTTTACAGTTTTCGCAAAGCGGCGCGAAGACGTCTATATACTTTTCTGCGGTTTTGTCCCAGGAGTCGGCTAATACGGTATGCGCGTTAGCGCTGACTTTTGCGTAAAGCGCTTTGTTCGTGACAATTTCGTAAATTTTGTCGGCAAACTTTCTTTCGTCATTATCGGCTAAAAAGCCGTTTACGCCGTCCGTTATTCTCTCGCTTGAACCGCAACCTTTAAGCGTTACGGCAGGTACGCCGTGCTCGGCTGCCTCTAAAATCACAAGGCTGTCGTTATCGAACAGCGACGGGAAAAGCAGAAGATGCGCTTTTCTGTAACAGGTGCTCATCTCTTTACGTCCGCCTACAAATCCTGCAAAGACAACGTTTTCAAAGACGTTTTCTCTGCGCGCAAGTCTTTTAAGCGATTTAAGATACGGACCTCTGCCTACGACGGTAAAAGTGAAGTTTTTAAAATTTTTCTCTCTTTTAAGTATGGCTAAGCTCTTTATGGAGAACTGTACGTTTTTGATTTTCGAAAGCCTGCCGCAGAAGATAAAGTTTACGGTGCCCTTTATTTCGCCTTTGCCTCCGCAAACGGGCGTGCAGGGGTCTGTAACTCCGTTTTTTATGACCTTAACTGCTCCGCGGTAGCCGTATGAGGACAGCTCGCTTTTCATATCCTGCGAAACGGTTGTAACAAGTTCCGTTCTGTTGAGTTTGGCGACAAGCGATTTTATGACGCAATAAGTTATGAACTTGCTTTTGGTCGAGTCGTAAAATGATTCTTTAAACTTTGTGTGGACCGTAGCAGTCAAAGGGACTTTGAGTTTTTTCGCTATCTTTATCGCGCACCCTGCCATTATTGATATGGTGCAGTAATAAATTATGTCGGGCGCAAACTTTTTTACTTTTTTAAGTATTTTTCTGTATTCCCAGCCAACGACCGCCGCCATATCGTTGTGGTTTAATTTTATGCTTCTGACCCTGTAAACTTCTATTTCGTCCGTTTCCCAATCGCTGTGATAGTCGGGTGCAAATACGATTATTTCGTGTCCTAAATTTTTGAAGCTTTTGCAAACGTTGTAAACGGCGCGTTCGGTTCCGCCGCTTCCCGGTAAAAAGCTGTCGGTAAAAACCGCAATTTTCATCGTTGGTATTTCCTTGAAGA
>RYWC01000079.1 GCA_003979335.1 Clostridia bacterium | reverse complement strand
TTTCCCCCCTTTGGAATTTTTAAATTAGCGAACCTTTATTAATAAAATAAGGTTGAATTTCGCAACCTGCAAGAACTCTGTTATCGCGTATTACAGAATTTTTATCGCTTACAACGTACGCAAGATTGCAATTTTCACCAACTAAATTGTCGGTCATTAAAATGCAATTCTTTATAACAGTTCCCTTTCCTATTTTTACGCCGCGGAAAAGAATACAGTTCTCTACAGTCCCTTCAATTACGCATCCGTCTGAAATAAGCGAGTTTTTCACCTTGGCGGTTTCGGTAAATTTTGCCGGAGCGCTGTCGTTTACCTTAGTATAAATATCTCTTTCGCCGAAAATTTCTGACCTAACTTCTTTGTTAAGCAAATCAAAATTCGCTTTAAAATAGGAATTTAACGAATTGATATTCGCATAATAACCTTTAAGCTCGTACGCATACAGATTATAAGTTCCGACGCTCGGACTTAATATATCTTTGCCGAAACTCTTATAGCCGTGCTGTATAGCGTCTTGAATTACCCTTAAAAGGAAAGAAGTACGCGCAACCATTACGTTTATGTAATTCTTCTTTATTCCGCAAGAGCTAGGGTTAATTTCAATTCCCGTGATTTTACCGTCCTTAGCAGTATCGAATGTCATATAATAGTGTGATTTTACCAACTCGTGTTCATGGTAAACCATCGTTATATCGGCATTTTTCTTTATATGAAAATCTATAACTTTGCTGTAATCAAGCTTATATACAGCATCGCTATCGGCAAGAACGACAAAATCTTCTTTTGCTTTTTTCAAAAAAGCCGTCGCGCCTTTAAGCGCCTCCAAGCGGTTTTTGTAAAGTGTTTCGGTTTCGTCGCTGTAAGGGGGCAACAATATAAGCCCACCTTCTTTTCTTGCCAAATCCCAGTATTTTCCCGAACCGAGATGGTCCATAAGCGATTGATAATTGTTTTTTGTTATCATTCCGACAGTTGTTATACCGGAATTGACCATATTTGAAAGCGCAAAATCCACAAGACGGTATCTGCCGCCGTATGGAATTGACCCCATAGACCTTACCTTTGTAAGTTCAGGCACGTTCTCTTCATTTATGCTTGAAAAAATAACTCCGACAGTAGTAGCCATTTCATTTCCCCCTTAAACGCTCTTATCAACTATTTCGCCGGCGGCAATTTTGCTGTTTTTACTTACGCATACGCCTCTGCCAAGCACGGTAATTCCCGAAGTTTTACCTGCAATTTTATTTGCATCTTCCATCGGCGCGCCTATAACGGCTTTTTCATTTATAACGACTTCTTCATCGATAATAGAATAATTGACCTTGGCGCCTGCCTTTACGGTTATGTTGCCCATAAGAACGCTGTCAACAACTTCCGCACCCTTTTCAATTACACAGTCCGTTCCTATAACGGAATTTACAACTTTTCCCTCTATTTCTCCGCCTGTTGCGACGATTGAGTTTATTACCTCGCCTTCAATAAATGCCGGCGGCGCAAGAGGGCTTCTCGAATGAATAACCCTGTCATTTTCGAAAAGCTCGAAATTCGGAACAACGCCCAAAAGGTCCATATTCGCTTCCCAAAGGGAACTTATTGTTCCTACGTCTTTCCAATAGCCTTCGAAACGGTATGAATACATTTTTTCACCCGAGTTAAGCATAGCAGGCAGAACGTTCTTTCCGAAATCTTTCTCCGAATCAGGGTTCTGATTGTCAAGTTCAAGGTATTTGAAGAGTTTTGACGCGGTGAATATGTAAATTCCCATTGACGCCAAATCGCTTTTGGGATTTGCAGGTTTTTCTTCAAACTCGTAAATCGTCCCATCCTTTTTCGTATTGAGTATTCCGAATCTTGAAGCTTCTTTTAAAGGCACCTGCATGCAGGCGATAGTGCAGTCCGCCTTTGCCGCTTTATGCGCAGCAAGCATTTTATCATAGTCCATTTTATAAATGTGGTCGCCCGAAAGTATCAAAACATACTCGGGGTCGTACATTTTCATAAATCTTATATTCTGGTAAATAGCGTTTGCCGTACCCTTATACCAGGAAGTGTCTGTTTTAGCCTCGTAAGGTGAAAGAATATGTACGCCGCCGAACGTCCTGTCTAAATCCCAGGGCTGACCGTTTCCGACGTATTCGTTTAAAACAAGCGGCTGATACTGCGTTAATACGCCCACCGTGTCTATACCCGAATTTATGCAGTTTGACAGCGGAAAATCTATAATTCTGTATTTAGCGCCGAACGAAACCGCAGGTTTTGCAATGTTGCTTGTCAAAGCGTAAAGCCTTGAACCTTGTCCTCCTGCAAGCAGCATTGCAACGCACTCTTTTTTTCTTAGCATTGCTAAAATCCCCCAATATTAATTTTCTTTAATTAAATAAACACAAGTCAGCTTAGGTATATCCATTTTAAAAGAATATTCTTTTCGCCCGCTTGAACGTTTCACCGTATTATAAACCTTTTTTCTGAGTTTACCGTTACCGCCGTACTTTGTATCGTCGGTATTAAAAACTATGCGGTATTTCCCCTTGTCTATGCCAATTTCATAACCGTTTAAATCTACACCCGAAAAATTTATCACAGCCGTAATAGCCTGACCGTCTTCGGAAAATCTTGAAAAAGCCAATAAATTATTATAATTGTCGTCAACCACTAACCATTCAAAGCCTTTCCAACTGTCGTCGATTTCATACAGCGCCGCATTGTTTAAGTAAAAGAAATTCAAATCTTTTACAAAAACGCGCATCATATTATGCAACGGAAATTCGTCTGCAAGAAACAAATCAAGCCCTGTACGGTAATCCCACTCTTTAAATTGCGCAACTTCGTAACCCATAAAATTGAGTTTTTTACCGGGATGCGCAAACATAAAAGCAAGTAGAATTCTTTCACCAGAAAATTTGTCCTCGTAATTTCCGCTCATTTTATTTACAATTGAACCCTTAACGTGAACAACTTCGTCGTGAGAAAGCGGAAGAATGAAATTCTCAGAAAATGCATACATAAGAGAAAAAGTCAGCTTAGTATGGTGATGATTTCTGAAATAAGGGTCTTGTCTGCAATAAAACAACACGTCGTTCATCCAACCCATATTCCATTTATAGTCAAATCCAAGTCCGCCGTCTTCGACGGATACGGTAACTTTAGGGTAAGCCGTAGATTCTTCGGCAAAAATTACTGCGCCGCAAAATTTTTCTTTTATGAGACCGTTCAGCTTTTTTAAAAACTCAATGCCCTCAAGATTTCTACTGTCGCCGTATTTATTCGGCGTAAAATCACCATTAGGCTTATCGTAATCAAGATAAAGCATTGAAGCTACGGCGTCTACCCTTAATCCGTCGATTTCGTAAATATCGAATAAAAAATTTGCGCTTGACAATAAAAAATTGTCAACTTCGGCTCTGCCCAAATCAAATTTGCGTGTACCCCAACCGGCGTGCTCCATTCTATCCCATAAGGGGCATTCATACAAAGGCTGACCGTCAAATTCGTATAAGCCCCACCCGTCCTTGGGGAAATGCGCCGGTACCCAGTCTAAAATTACTTTTATCCCTTCGGAATGAAAAGCGTCAATTAGCGCCTTAAATTCCTGCGGAGTGCCAAGCCTTGACGTTATCGCAAAATACCCCGTTACCTGATATCCCCAAGACCCGTCAAACGGAAATTCAGTCACCGGCATAAACTCTACATGGGTATAACCCATTTCCTTAACATAAGGAACAAGTTCGGCGGTAAGTTCTGAATATGTAAGATAAGAGTTATCGCTGTGCCTTTTCCAACTTAGCAAGTTTACTTCATAAATGTTTATAGGAATATTTTTACTTTTAGAAAGCGTAATTTCCTTGTAACTGGAACTTTCAGGCAAATCGCACACAATTGCGTAAAAAGACGACGGCGCTTCGAATCTATAGGCGTACGGGTCAGCCTTTTCCAAGACGCGTCCGTCCGAGGTGCGCACCGAATAATAATATCTGTCGCCGCAGTTTGCCTTTACAAAAACTTCAAAACTTTCACCGTCACTGCATAGCGACATTTCAATGCATCGTTCGTTGCCGCCGAATACGCCGCAAAGAAAGACAGAATCGGCATGCGGAGCCCAGACGCGGAAAAGATAACTTCCGTTTTCCTGTTTCAGACAACCGAAAATTTCATAAGACAAAAGGTCTGTTCCGCTATGAAAATTTTTCAGCCTTTCAGCTGTGTTTCCGCCGCCCAACATATCTAATATATTT
>RYWC01000078.1 GCA_003979335.1 Clostridia bacterium | reverse complement strand
CATTATAGTTCATATTTTATGAACAGTCAACATAATTAGCTGAAAAGTTCGTAAAATATGAATTGAAAGTTATGAAAGGTTTCGGCGCAAGAGTAAAAGAAGAACTTAAAGTTCAAAGTAAACTACAAAAAGATTTATGTAATCATCTTAACGTAAATAAATCTACGTTGTCAGAATGGTTGAACGACAAGAACGAACCTCCTATGATTATCATTGTAGAAATAGCAAACTTTTTAAAAGTTTCAACAGATTATCTTTTAGGAGTTGAAAACGAAACAAACGGCAAAATTTATTAAACAATAACGTTAAAAGCGGCGGCGCAAAAATTTGCGCCGCCGCTTTGTATTTTGTATTATTTAACGCCAATATTATTTCGTGCGCTCTATCCCACCGTCATTCTGTACCGATTGCAAGCACACTACACCCACACCGTCATTCTGAGCTTGTCGAAGAATCCCTCCGCTATTCTGTCATTCTGAGCGAAGCGTTAGCGCAGTCGAAGAATCTATTTGTCAAACCGCTTACCCAATGGGACCCTTCAACTGCGTTCAGGGTGACAGTTACACCTCGACACGCTCAACAAAACAGGCAAGCTTAATAGTTACCGATTAATTTAAAATTACGATTGTCACTTCTTCGCCGTTGACGTTCAACGTTTTGCAACGGTCTGTTTTAATCAATTCGGCAAGTTCTATTTGCTTGTTATTTTCGTAATTTTCAACCTTTACCGCAAGCACGTCGGGGGCAAACGCCGCTTTTTCAAGCACCTTTAACGCCCTTCCGCTCGCCTTGTAGTAAATTTCTATTCTGTCGGTTACCTGCAAACCTATTTCCTTTCTCATATTCTGAATTTTGGAAACAAGCTCCCTTTCAATGCCCTCAAAAATAAGTTCTTCGGTCAAAACGGAATTAAGCGCAACTGTTATTCCCCTATCCTCCGCGGCGATATAGCCGTTTGCGCTTTCGGGGAAGATTTGCAAGTCCTCTGCTTTAAGCTCGACGTCCTCGCCCTGAATTTTGTAAGTTCCGCCGTTTTTGACCGCGTTTACAACTTCCTTGGCGTTACAGTTTGCAAGGAACGCAGAAATTGCGCCTAACTTTTTACCGTACTTGGGTCCCAAAGTTTTAAGCTGGGGTTTTAATTTATAGCTTAAAAACTTGTCCGCGTCCGTCGCGGTTTTAAGAACTTTAACGTTCAGCTCTTCCAAAATTATGCTTTTTTCTTCTTCGGAAAGGTTTACGTTCTTTTCGGTTACGACATACATTTCGGAAAGGGGCTGGCGGTTCTTTATGTTTCCGCCGTTTCTTGCCGCTCTGCCCAAAATTACTACCTGATAAACTTCCTCCATTCCCTCTTCAAGCTGTTTATCGATAAAAGATTTGTCGCTTACGGGGAACGCGCAAAGATGTACGGACTTGGGCTCGTTCTCGAAGAAAGACGGCACAAGGTTCTGATACATCATTTCCGCAATAAAAGGCGTATACGGCGCGGTCAGCTTTGCAAGCGTCACAAGCACGGTATACAGCGTTGTATAAGCCGCGGCTTTGTCTTCCGTCATTTCCGCGCCCCAATACCTGTCGCGGCAACGGCGGACGTACCAATTTGACAGCACGTCTGAAAAGTCCTGCAACGCGCGCGAGCTTTCGCATATTTCGTAATTAGCAAGCGATTTGTCGATAAAAGCCGTAAGCGAATTGAGTTTTGAAAGTATCCACCTGTCCATCAACGAAAGTTTGCATTTTTTAATGTCGTAATGCGACGGGTCGTACTTGTCAATTTCGGCGTACAGCGTAAAGAACGCGTATGTGTTCCAAAGGGTGCCTATATACTTGCGCTGGGCTTCGGAAACCGTTTCTTCGGCGAACCTCGACGGCAGCCAAGGCGCCGACGACGAATAGAAATACCACCTTACGGCGTCGGCTCCCTGCTTGTCCAAAACGCTCCACGGGTCAACAACGTTGCCCTTGTGTTTGGACATTTTAATTCCGTTCTTGTCGTTGACGTGCCCTAAAACAACGCAGTTTTTAAAGGGCGCTTTGCCGAAAAGAATGGTATTGATTACAAGCAGTGTATAGAACCAACCCCTTGTCTGGTCCACAGCTTCGGAAATGAAGTCCGCAGGGAAAGTTTTATCAAAAACTTCTTTATTTTCAAAGGGGTAATGATACTGCGCAAAGGGCATCGAACCCGAATCGAACCAACAGTCGATAACCTCGGGCGTGCGCTTCATTTTGCCGCCGCATTTGGGGCAGGCGCAGGTCAAACCGTCAAGATAAGGGCGGTGCAGTTCGATTTCTCCGTCCGCCGCAATGCCGCACTTTTGTTTGAGTTCGGCTTTGCTTCCCATTACCTCTATCTCTCCGCAATCGGGGCAAACCCATACGGGCAGGGGCGTACCCCAATATCTGTCGCGTGAAAGCCCCCAGTCGATGACGTTTTCAAGGAAGTTGCCCATTCTGCCCTCTTTAATGTTGTCGGGCATCCAATTTACGGAACGGTTTGATTTTATAATCTGATCTTTTACTTTTGTTACTTCTATAAACCAGCTTGATTTTGCATAATACAAAAGGGGCGTATCGCACCGCCAGCAATGGGGATAGTCGTGCTCGTAGGGCAGAACCTTGAACAACAGCCCTTTCTTTTCAAGTAAATCAAGTATGGTTTTATCGGCTTTTTTTGCAAAAACGCCGTCAACGCAGGCAAATCTTCCGTCAAAACAGCCCCTTTCGTTTACAAGCTGTACGACGGGCAGGTTATATCTTTTACCTACCTTATAATCGTCCTCGCCGAAAGCCGGCGCGATGTGGACAACGCCAGTGCCGTCGCCCATAGTGACGTAACCGTCGCAAACGACATAATGCGCTTTCAAAGGAGCGCTTGCAGGAGAAACGCGCTTGATTTCCTCGGCTGTTTCTTCAAACAGAGGTTCGTATTCAAGCCTCTCCCAATCGCTGCCTTTCTTTTCGGCAACAATTTTATAATCTTCAAAAAACCTGTCGGCAAGCGCCTTTGCAAGGATGTAATTGTTTCCTTCCGCCTCAATTTCAATATAGGGTTCGTCGGGGTTCATACACAGCGCAACGTTTGAAGGCAACGTCCACGGCGTAGTCGTCCAGGCAAGGATATAGCGGTTTTCGCTTCCCTTTACCCTGAACCGCGCCACGGCGGAATTTTCCTTTACCTGCTTATATCCCTGCGCAACTTCATGCGAAGATAAAGCGGTGCCGCAACGGGGACAGTAAGGCACGATTTTATGCCCCTTGTACAAAAGCCCTTTTTTGTGCATTTCTTTCAAAGCCCACCACTCCGACTCTATATAATTGTCGTCGTAGGTGACGTAGGGGTTATCCATATCGACCCAATACCCCACGCGGTCGCTCATTTTTTCCCATTCGCCCTTGTACTTCCACACGGACTGTTTGCATTGTTTTATAAAGGGTTCGATGCCGTAGCTTTCAATCTGCGGCTTGCCGTCAAGCCCCAAAAGTTTTTCAACTTCCAGCTCAACGGGCAGACCGTGGGTATCCCAGCCCGCCTTTCTTAAAACGTGCTCGCCTTTCATTGTCCTGTAACGGGGAATAAGGTCCTTCATAACGCGCGTCAGAATATGCCCGACGTGCGGTTTGCCGTTTGCCGTGGGGGGACCGTCGTAAAACGAAAACTCTTCCGCGCCCTCGTTCTTTGCAACCGACTTTTCAAAAATGCCGTTATCTTTCCAGAATTTTATTATTTCTTTTTCACGCTCTATGAAATTCAAAGAGGTATCTACTTTCTTGTACACTTTTTTTACGCTCCGATTATTTCAATTATATAAAAAACGCATAAAAAAGTAAAGTGTTTATAAAGGTATTTACAACGCGTAAAATTAATTAAGTATTCGCGTCTTTGCCGTTGTCTTCCTTTAAAATCTGGGCGATGTAGGAAATGTTTTCGCACATTTTTTCAAGCTTATCTAAAATACCTTCTTTTCTTTTATTCTTGCGTATTTCGTCGCTTTCCCAATTCTCACAGGTATCGTTGATTTCGAATTTGTTGTTTGAACGCTTGCCGAAATTTTTGTGTTTCAAACAATGCCCCTCTGAAAGCCCCATAAAAAATGTATGCGCATATATGTAATGCCGCATATAAAACCTGCAATTTTTACATATTTTCTCTTCCTGTTCCATTCTTTTACACCTCTTTTATATCTGTCTCTTATACACATCT
>RYWC01000077.1:3469-4239 GCA_003979335.1 Clostridia bacterium | reverse complement strand
GTATAAAATGTTTATTACATAAAAGTCGTGTCAAACGGTTTATTCCGCTCGGATTTACGAAAATTATACTAATCATAATACGGAGATATACGATTTATGGGAAATAAAGCGAATAAAGAAAAACGCCCCAATAAGGCAGTTGCGCTGATAACTTACATCATCGCTTTGATAGCTTTACTTTTAGGGCTGTTTTTACCTTTTGGAAATATGTCCGGCGTAGAAGGCACGGACGCAATCTGGGCGTTCCAGATTCCTCAGGCAATTAACGCCATAGTGCCTATCGAGGCGTTGAACGGCGTAGGTCCCGCTCTCACCTATTCGTTTAAAATCACTTTAAACGGCTGGATTGAAGGCGGCTTTGATTTGGGCGCGCTCTTTACTGTTCTGTATGCGCTTGTTGCGCTTGCGGGCATTATCGCCCTCTTCCCCGCAATAGTCAGCGCATTCAGCAAGAAAAGCAAAAAGAACACCGCGCTTAAAGCCGCAAGCTTTATCGAAGTAGTCGCATTCCTCTTCACTTCGGTGTTCCTCTTCATACAGCTTACAAAATTCAGCGCAGGCATACTTTTTGTAAACGCTTCCGATTATCAGTGGAGCTGGGCTATGGTTGCCGCACTCGGCGGAACCCTTCTTATGCTCGTATTCCAGAACATCTTTTACAGAAAGGGCAGCGGACTTTTAAAGTTCATTCTTTTCATCCTTTCCGCGCTTGTTTTGCTTGTCGGAATTTACGACCTTGCCGTTTTAATTCCCGAACTCAAAGAGCCTTT
>RYWC01000077.1:0-3459 GCA_003979335.1 Clostridia bacterium | reverse complement strand
GATTATAGGTATCTTCCCCATCCTCATGTTCTTCTGCGGCGGCAAAAACGATATGTTTATCGCAATGCCCACGCTCACCGAATACATTGCAGAGATGGATACGCTCAACGCAATGCTTGTTATTCTCACGTTTGCGCTTGCAATGGTTGCGCTTATCAACTTCCTGCTTGACGCAATGGGAATGGGCAAAAACACCAAAAAGTTTATGCTCGTCAGCAATGTTATAAGATTCACTTTCGAACTTCTTCTTGCAGGCGCAATCATAATACTCTCCCTCGTTACCGAAGGTCAGTCCATCGGCATTATGGGAATTGTAATTGCTATAATCGCCGCGGCGGAGCTTATTATAAATATTTTCCGTCTTGTTGCAATTAACGCAAAACGCAAAAAGATTAACAAAGCGGTTCAGCAGGAAAAGGAAAGAGCTGTAGAAATGCAGAACGCGCCCATAACCGCTAAGCCCGAAACAGCTAACCCCGAGCTTTACGCAGAGCCCGTAATCTTCCACGAAGAGGAAGAACCCGTCGCTCCCGTTGCGGACGAAACGCAGACCGTTTACAGTCCTATAATTTACAACGGACCTATGGACGAATTTATCAGAACTCTTTCCACAGAACAGAAAGTAGAGTTCTCTAAGGTATTCCTTGAACGCCAGTGCGGCAACCTCAACTTTATTCCCGATTATTCAGTAAGCGGAAATAACGATAAATTCTTCACAAGCATATTTATCTATTTTGTAAGGCTCCGCAATCTTGTAAGCGACGGCCTGTTAAACAAAATGTACGAATACAAAAACTTAATGGATTGATAAAAGCCATTTAACACCTCCTATCTTTACAGTGTATTTCACAAAGATTAAAGCAAGGACAATAAAACTGTCCTTGCTTTTTTATTAAGGTTATAATATAATGAAACTAAGCTAAAAGTAAATTAAAGGTTACAATAGAGAGATAAACCTAATAGAGAGGTACTTTATGGACATTTGGAGGGCATTATTATTTCCATTGTTGATTGCAGTATTGTTGCCTTTTGTATTTTCGTTTTTTGATATTTTTAAGGTTCGTGACGAAAAGAAAATTTCATCGCAAGAAGTTATTCGTACTCGCCCACCGAAAACATTTTCCGGATTGTTCCTTGGATTTGCGCTTGTCATGCTTTTGGGAGGCACAGCAACTATCATTTATTGTAGCATTACAGACAGTGAAAACACAACTACTACGGTTATAATTATTGCATCAGTATGTATCGTAGCATTCTCAACATTTGGTTTCTTCTCATATGCATTCGTACGCTTTAACTATGTTATTTCGGATACCAAGGGAATATATGCTTACCGACTGTTTCGAAAAAAAAGATTTTATCGTTATGAGGAGATTGGCTATTTTAAAGATACTATTTCTTTGGGTATAATGGGTGGATTGAAAGGATACGATAAAAACGGTGCAAAAATTTTTGCCATAGAGGCGATTCATATAGGTGCTTCTGCTGTTGCCCAGCGATTACGTGAACAAGGAATCCAAGAAAACCCATAAAGTCAACTTAATTTTTATAACTTTCAATTTATCGTCTAAACCGAAAAATATAACCCGATGTCTTATTAAACGAAGACATCGGGCTATTTGTTTGTACACGGAAAACTTCTATGAAAGACACACTTTCCAATGGTTCTTTTTTATTGTAAATTAATGAAGTTTTATATAAACTTTAAGTCCGCCGTCCGAGCGCTCGATTTCACCGAAACATATACTGCGCACGATATACATTCCCCTACCGCTTTCGGCAAGAACATCGGGAAGGGGCGGTTGCAGGTTTACGTTTTCAAAACCTGACGCCGAAACGGTAATGCAAATCTTTCCTCCCGACAGTTCGCCCTTGAAGTCCGCCGCCTCCCCTCCGTGAATTATCACGTTTGAGATAAGCTCGCAGGAAACAAGACGGCTTGCAAACACGTCCTCTTCCGCTACGTCGTTTCTGCGAAGAAACTCGGCAAACTCTTTAAGGCTTGCGTTCATATTCTTTAAGTTTTCGACTTTGAACGAAATCATAAAAGCAGCGCGTCCTTTAATTTTTCGACTATCTTTCTCTCCGCACGGGAGACAAACATCTGGCTTACGCCAAGCTGTTTACCTACTTCGGACTGCGACATTCCTTTTACGAACCTCAGGCTGACAACTTTCCTTTCCGTAGGGTCAAGCTTTTCAATCTCTGCGCGCAGAGCCTCTTTGTCCTCAAACTTTTCAAACGTGTCGCCGTCTGACGCTATCACTTCGTACAAGGGCGCGTCTTTTTCACCGTCGCCGCTCTTCACCCTCGCGTCTAAACTTACGGGCGCACGGCACTCCAAAGCTTCTATTATAAGCTCTTCCGAATACCCCGTCTTTTCCGCAAGCCAGCCCACGTTGGGTTTTACGCCGTACTCTTTATAATAAGCGTTGGCGGCTTCGCGAACAGCCGCCGCAACGGTATACACCCTGCGCGGCAGACGCACGGAACGCGAATAGTCCCTGAAATAATTTTTTATCATTCCCGTTATCGTCGGGGTTATGTATGTAGTAAACCGGTTGCCCAAATCGGGGTCGAATTTTTCGACGCCCGAAATAAGGGCTTCGGACGCGACCTGAAACAAGTCGTCATACTCCACCCCTCTGCCCGAAAATTTCTTTGCAAGAATTTCGGCGATATTCAGGTAATTTTCAACCAGTCTGTTCCTTATTTTTACGTCGCGCGTAAGCCTGTACTCGCGGAACAGCTCGTCTGCCTCGTTGTCGTCAATCATATCTTCAAAGTAACTCTTTCGATTATTCCGCCGCGCCTTTCTATACCGCACTCTTTGACAAGCGCGGAAATGAGCGCAAGCGACAGCTCGTTTTCTCCTTCCGCAGGCGTACCGCCCTCGCCGTAAACAACGCAAGCCGCCTCTTCGCCGCAGAAATCCGCCGTAACCCTTTCATAGCCGCAGTTCTTAAAAATTATCGCGCTTTCTGTAACGCACACTTTAAAGTCTTCGGTTTCGTCAAGGTTCAGTCCGTGGGCGCTGCAAACCGCTCCGCAGACAAGACGCAAAGCAGTCATATACTCGCTGTCCGCAAGATGAAACTTTACGGTAAAATCTTTCATAGACGTATCTCCATAAGCGTGTCCAACGCGCATATATCAAACAGTTTTTTGACGTTTGGGCGCACCCTTTCAAGCGTCATTTTGTTTCCGTCCGCTTTTAACTTTTTAAAAATTTTAACAAACGTACCGAGAGTTGTGCTGTCTATAAAAGTCAGTGCGGCGCAGTCGAAAACAACGTTCTTTTTATCGTGTTCGTAAGCCGCCGATACCTGAGCGTAGAAGTCCTCGCTCGTAGCGGCGTCAATCTCGCCCGAAAGCGAAAATACAAGTTCGCCGTCCGCAGACAAAAGTTTTACCTGTTGCATATTAATTCCCTTTTTCCTTTTATAATTATTTATAACC
>RYWC01000076.1 GCA_003979335.1 Clostridia bacterium | reverse complement strand
TTATTGACATCTTCCCCCGCCGCGGCGGACACCATAATGCAACATCTTAAAGACACCGGCACCGACCCACAGGATTACGATATGATTTTAACGGGCGATTTGGGCGCGCTGGGCAGCAGAATAGTCAAAGATTTATGCTGGGAAAAAGGTTATGACATTTCCGAAAACCACGTTGACTGCGGCGAAATTGTCTACAAAGTTATCGAAAAAGAATTTCAGGGCGGCAGCGGCGCAGGCTGTTCGGCAAGCGTGCTGAACTCTTATATATTAACCAAAATGAACGCAGGGCTTTACAAACGGGTGTTATTTGCCGCAACAGGCGCATTGCTTTCTACCGTTTCTTCGGGGCAGGGAGAAAGCATACCCTGTATAAGCCATGCCGTACAGTTAGAGGTCTGATATGGAATTTGAAAACGAAATTTTAAATATATTTTTACAGTTTTTAAAAGCGTTTGCCGTCGGGGGCGGTATCTGCCTTATTGCGCAGATAATCATTAACTTTACAGACCTTACGGCAGGCAAAATACTTGTTTATTTTATGCTTGCAGGCGTTGTGCTTACCGCCGTAGGCATTTACCAGCCGCTTGTTGAGTTTGCAGGCGCAGGCGCTACCGTCCCCATTTCGGGCTTCGGCTATCTTTTGGCTTCGGGCGCAATTAAAGGTGCTGAAAAAGGTTTCTTCGGCGCTATAACGGGTTCGCTGTCGGCGGCAAGCGCAGGCGTTACAGCCGCTGTTGTGTTCGCTTTTATAATGGCTTTAATTTTTAAATCAAGAACCAAGCGCAACTGACATACAATATTGTATGGGCGGTAAATTCGGCAAAAATAAAAAGTTCAGACGTTTAAAAGTACTCCTGTTGATTTTCTGTTTGCTAATTATAGGGGTGCTTTTGTATTTCCAACGCAACGTTACGCGCGTTCTTATTTCAATCAGCGAAGCTACCATTCGTTCGATTACGACTGTTGCAGTCAACGACGCAATTTATTACACGCTGAACGACACGATGCGGTATGAAGATTTAATTACGATTGAACGCGACAGCGCAGGCGACGTCTCCTCTATCACTACCGACAGTCTTAAAATAAACAGAATTGCAAGAGACACCGCATATCTTTCTCAGGAAAATCTGACGAAAATGAGCCAAGAGGGAATTATGGTTCCCATAGGCGCGCTTACAGGCGTTGAAGCTTTGGCAGGTTTCGGAACCAAAATAAACATTAAAATAATACCTATTTCCAATGTGGAATGCAGGTTTGTCTCAAAATTTGAAGAAGCCGGCATAAACCAGACAAAGCATTCTTTGTATCTTGAAATAGTTTCGGATATATCAATAATCTTACCGTCCAAAAGCACAAACCTTGCATCGACAATAGAAGTGCTCATATGCGAAAGCGTAATTGCAGGTAAAATACCCGATACATATTTGCAGGCATCGATTGCAGGTTCAAACGGCGCGTTAGTGCCAAAAAACTGAAATATAATTAAAGCCCTCTGATAAAGAGGGCTTTAATCTTTTTATTTAAGTCTAATTATGTTTTGAATATCTTCGAAAAATTCGTCGTCGCTGTCCCCGATGTGATTGTGCTGTTCATAAACGAAATAAGCCGTTTCGCTTTCCACTTTAACCCAACCGCTGTATTTATAATCAGTACCGTTTGAATTTTCCTTACCGTCGCGAATGTATTCAATAGTATAATTTTCAAGCTGTCTGACCGCGGTTTGTCCTTGTACAGAAAAATCATAATTATAGTCTTCATTTACAACTAGAACAATTACTGACTGTTGTAAATTTGATTTCATTTCCATTTTGTAATAGAGCTTATCCAAACTAACAGAATCATAATACATAGAAATTGTTTGATTAGCCTCTGGATATTCATTGAAAATCAAATAATTGGCGTTGTCATATACATTTTTCATGTCACAGTATTCAGTCTTTATATTTTCGTTCCAATAATGTATTGGACGAGAGGATATAAAAACAACGGGAATTATTATAGACGCCGCAATTAACGTAGCAGATAAAGACGATAGCCAAACCCAATATTTTATACGTCTTTTAGTTTTGGTTCGCGAAATATTCGCATCCTCTACTTTTTCTAAGACGGTTTTAAAATAAAGTTCGTCCCCTTCGGTGTATAGCTTTTCTTCTAAGTGTTCCCGTTCTTTTTTAAATTGCTTTTTTAAATTCATAATTAACCTTAATGTATAAATACTTTATATGCGGAGTTTATAATAGTTTTATAATCGATATTGAAATAAGCTGTAGAAGGGTCACCGAAACCCGTTGCGACCCCAATAAACCTGTTGTCAATAGTAGAACCATCGGTAAGAGTATATTTTATATTCATATAATCAAACCCGACCATAACGTGATTACCTGTATATAACGCAGAATTTACGATGTCATAACCGTCAAAAACACTCGTTTCGCAGTTGTTATATTTGCTTAAAAATAAAACTATTGGCTTCCCGTCCTTAATACACTGTTTGACAGCTTCATAGTCAAGTTTACCGGAACTCATAAGCGAAGTATAATGGCATAAAAAACCTTTATCGCCGCAAAACGATTTTAAGCCGCTTTTAAAACCTTCCTCTGTTATTCCTGCGTTTGCCCCCCCCATTTCAACATACAATTGTTCTATAATTTGTCCAACATATTTGTCCTGCAAACTATAACTAAATTTATCTCCGTAAAACTCTCCAGAAACATGATTCGGAATCAATTGTTCAAAAAACCTGTCGTAATAACCTACAATATTGCCGCCGGCGATTGCGGCGCAAGCGCCGTCAAGTCCGCTTGGATTGCTGTAATGAGGATAATGCAAGCATGTAGATGCCGCATCCTTGGATTTTGAAATGTATTCTATTTTCAACTTTTCACGCGTAGGCGTTACAATACCTGAGCCTGAATATAAAATAGCCGTTTGTTTTAAGGATGCAATTAGCGTTTCGGGTAAAACAGTCGAGCTTTCTATTTCGCAAATTTCCCCGTTCACCGCTTTAAAATATGACATTGTATTAGCGTAAACACAAAGTTCTTCCGTTAAATTTGCATACGGACTTATAGCATTCGGAACAAATTCGTTTGCGATATATTCGCCCTTGTCGCAGATAATTATTGCATATCCGTCTCCGCTTGCAATTTCAAACTCGTAAACATAACCCAAGTGAGATAAATTCAAATCGTAAACCGGCTTTTTAAGCGCCGTAACGGAAGCCGCGCCGACCTCTTCATCGGTTGCAATCATATTAAGCGTTTCGCTGAACACCCTGTCGCACTGCTCGATACTGACGTGCGCGAAAGCCGCGGCAACGCCGCTGAACGAACACAGAACTATTGCCAAAAACAGACAGATTGAAATTAACTTTTTTTTCATTTGTTGTACCTCGTAAATATTTTCTATAAATAAAGACCGAGGTAAAACGCATTATGTGACAAGTTTTTTCAATAATTTTAAGGCACGGGAAGATTTTGCCCTTACATTGGTATAGCTAAAACCAAGAATTTCAGAAATTTCTTTCAAAGAATACTCGTAAAGATAGTGCATTACGACTATTTTACGGTCGTCTTCGGTTAATTTTGATAAGGCGTTTTGCAATTCTTCGCAATGAAAATTTTCAACGTCATGTTCAATTTTTTGTGAAAGCTTTTGAAGCAACAATCTGTCGTTCTTTATAGAAATGAGTTGAGTAGCCATGTAATTGTTCGTTATCGTTTTGAGCCACGACCACGGCGAAATTATATACGGCAATTTTTTCAATAGAATTTTATCGGTGAAAATATTATGTGCCGTCTCGTCGGTTGCCAGGTCATAACCGAAGCGGTTGCAAATTATCTTTTTGATATTTACAACGCAATACTTATACAAAGTTTTAAGCGCCGACGCGTCGTTCATATAAGTATGCAATAGCTTGTTAAACTCAATACTGTTCATTTCTTTTGTAATTTTTCAGTACGCAATTAACAGCAAAGGCGGAACCTTTGCCGAATAATAGCGCTCGTATTTTTTCCTAATTACAATTATAAAACAGAATCAAGTAAAAATCAAATTTAAAAAATCTGTTTGAACGCTTAAAAGTCATTTTACAGGATATTTATCCTCTACATTCCCTTTAAAAAATTTTTCAAAACCGTCCCAGTCGCTTAAAATTTCAAGGCATTCGACAAATGCTATAATTTCGCCTTCGAAAAATTCCGAACGGTGCGGAATGCAGGTCAGTTCGTCCAAGCTCATT
>RYWC01000075.1 GCA_003979335.1 Clostridia bacterium | reverse complement strand
GAATTTGAAATTCAATGGGTTAAAGCAATAAATAAAATTTAATTATTTAAGAAAGGGGAAAAATAATGAAAAAATCAAAAAAATTTGTTGCGTTTATGTTGGCGGCGTGTATGGTATGCGCGTTTCCTACAGTAATAACAGGATGCGATAGCGGAGACGGCGACGGTACGTCGCAAGAGGATGTTAAGCCCGAAAAGATAAAAGACGGGACGAATATCACGTTAAATCTCGGAGCAACTCAAAAAATAAAAGTAAGCGAACACATCAAATCCAACGGTAAAAAAGTCGAGGTCAGCTGCAATAGCAATATTGCGTCGGCAACTCTTGAAGGCGATACAGTCACGGTAAAAGGCGTTGCGAAAGGCTTTGCAAATCTTATTTTAAAGTGCATAGACATTACAGTGACTTTTAATGTCAGTGTTCTCGGCGAAGAAGATGGGAAAAGACCTGCGCCTGTATTCGGGGACTTGAATGCCGAACTCGATTTGAATGAAAATTCTTTTGTAGAAGTGACTTTGGCGCCCGTTTCCGGTGGCGACGGCTTTGACGTCATTTACACGATAGCAAATAATCTGATAAACGGCGCGGAAATCAACGGCAATAAACTTAAGTTTGCGCCTGTTGCTTCGGGTAATTATGAAATCACGGTAAGCGCAAAATGTACAGACATTCAAAACCCTGCGAATGTTTACGAAAATATAACTTTTAAGGTTATCGTAAACGTAACAAAAACGGAGGCGCCTGTTTATTACACCGTTACGATTGACGGCAAAGAACAGCAGGTCAAGCACGGAGATAAGATAAAACTTCCCTTGACTACAGAGCAGGAAATTCCCGAAGGTAAGCAGTTTGCCGGTTGGCAAGTCGGTGAACAGGTGCTTTCGGGCGGCTCAACCGTTATAATAACACAGTCTTTGACTATAAATTCCGTTATAACAGACAAACCCAAAGAGGAACCTGTAAAAATTAAGGATATTGAAGATAAATCTTTCCGTTTGGCAGAGGGAAGTTATATCTTTGATATCGCCGATTATATTACTACAAACGGACACACCGTTTCCCTTACTTCTTCTGAGGAGGGCGTTGCCGTTGTCAGCGAAAGCGGAGGCACGGTTACAATCACTGCTATAACCGCAGGCAAAACGGAAATCTCGCTTGTATGCGGCAGTATAACGCTTAATTTCGGGGTGACGGTAAAAAATGCGGTGCCTGTATTTGATAACGGTGTTATTAACATAGACAGAGGAGTTTCCGATACCGGTACATTTGAAATCAAGCCTGACGGCGCGGAGACTTATTCTTACGAATATTCGGCGGACGGCGCAACGGTAACAAATATCGACGGAAAAGATATTTTAAGCTATACTGCCCAATCTACTCAAAACACTACTCTCACGGTAAACGTAACGGCAACGGACAGCGCTACGCAAGCTGTCGAAACTCTTACTTTCACGGTTCAGGTAAATGTCAAAGACACCTCCAAGTACCGCGTTAAAAACGGTGGGTTCGAAACGGGGGACTTGACGGGCTGGACGCTTTCTGACCCGTCGCTTGCGGAAGGCGTAACAGTGGTGCAGAGCGCCGAAGGTTATTGGGGCGGCACCGCTTCTTACAACCGCACAGGCAACTATCACTTCAACGGACAGGAGGGCGGCATAAGAGAGAACGCGACATATACGTTGACTTCCTCTTCGTTCACATTGGGCGGAAGCGGTTATATTTCGTTTAAAATAGGCGGACGCGCCGCGGTAGTTAAGATTTACGACAAAACAACGGACGTGCTGTTGGCGCGGTATTCAAATACAGCGTATGCTGACCACGATGTGGGTCACGTCGAATTGGGGGCAAGACAGGCTACGATGTCGACTTATGTCGCCGATTTGCGCGAATATATCGGACTTGAATTGTATATTGTGCTTGAAGATAATTTGACTGACGGTTGGGGACATTCTATAATGGATGATGTAAATACATATTACGAAACCGTTCCCACGGTTGAGGGCAGGTTTGATACCGTAAAAAATCTTTGCGAGCACGGCGGTACTGCGAGTATACCATGGGTAAAAGCACAGAGTGAGGTTGCAATAAACCGCTTGCGAATAACCAAAAAAATAACTAATACAGTTGCTGACGAGTGCGAGGCGGATTTGACTTCGTATCTTGATAACGCAGAGGGCAAGCTTGCCGGCGATGCGGATGCAACCGTAAATAAACTTATTGTAAAAGTGCAGGAAGGCGAAACCGTTTATACGGAAAATTTAACTGCGTTTGCGTTGGCGGCAGGTAAAAGCTATACCGTAACATACAAACTCGTTTCAGGCGATTATTCTGCGGAAGAAACTTTTGTTATTACGGTAAAAGACGATTATCAGGTAACAAACGGAAACTTTGAAACGGGCGATTTGAGCGGATGGATTTACACCGTTGCGGACGGCAGTACCGATTTCGGCAGGGTTGAAAATGCAAATTATTATTGGAACAACCCTACAAATCTCTTCAATAAAGAGGGTAATTATCTGTTTACAGGTATAGAGACATTACCTGGAACCAATATGGAAGCAGGTAAAGGCACTCTGCGCAGCAGTAACTTCACTTTGAAACAAAACGGTTGGATTTCATTCCTTCTTGGCGGCGCTCATAACGCGGATTGCGGTATCCGTATCAGAAACGCCGAAGACGACAGCATTTTAGCCGAATTCAATAACCTCGACAAGGGTTTCGACGGCGTTATGGATAGGTATAAATATCAATTTACGGGAATGGATGCAAACACGCTTTGCTATGTCGAAATATTCGATAATGCGGAGTCGGGTTGGGGACTTGTCGTTGTTGACGACATCCGGACCGATTGGGGCGCAAACGAACCCGAGGGAACTTTAATCGACCCGGTGATGCTATAAAATATAATATTTATATGCCGCCCTGCGTAAATTTGCAGGGCGGCAAAGAAGAAATTTATGAGACAGGATACTATTAGACCGGCATTTCACATTACAGGACAAAAAGGTTGGATAAACGACCCGAACGGGTTGGTTAAATTCAACGGAGAATACCACGTTTTTTTTCAATATTATTCCGATAAAGTATATTGGGGGCCTATGCATTGGGGGCATGTCAAAAGCCGCGACCTTTTGCATTGGGAACATTTGCCCGTAGCCCTTTTCCCCGACGAACAGGACGACGGTTGTTTTTCAGGTACTGCAATTGTATGGAAAAACAAATTGTGGCTTTTTTACACAAGTTTTAAAGAGAACGGCGGAGGCGAATCCGTAAGGCAGTTGCAGGCGCTTGCTTCGTCGGATAACGGCGTTGACTTTATAAAGCACGGCATTGTAATAGGCGAAAAGGATTTGCCTGACGCGTATACCCCGTGCGACTTCCGCGACCCCAAAATTTTTATGGAAGGCGATACGTTTTATTGTCTTGTCGCAGCGCGGAAAAAGGACGGCAGAGGAAGAATTTTGATGTTTTCTTCCAAAAATCTTTTTGATTGGACTTTTTGCTCAGACTTATTCGGAAGGGATAGCGGCGGCATAATGATTGAGTGTCCGGACTATTGTTCCGACCTCGGTCTGCTGACATATTGCGAACAATTTCAACCTGCCGAGGGACGCAACCATCTTAACATTCACAGTACTTTTTACCGTCTTGGGAATATAGATTGCAAATCCGCCCGTGCGCGTTTCGGAAAAAGTGAAATTATAGACTACGGTTTTGATTTTTATGCCGCGCAGATTTTCGGTGATACTTCTGTAATGATTGGTTGGCTCAGTATGTGGGATAGGAACACCCCTTACGATAAATACGGTTTTGCGGGTATGCTTACCATACCCCGTAAACTGAGTGTAATTGACGGCAAACTTTTGCAGGAACCTCTGTACTGCGGTAAAAAAATTGCAGAAAGTCTTTCGTCGGCAATTGAGGATAAGGCTGTCTGCGGAGTTATGGAAATAACGGTAGAAGAACTTAAAGAGCTAACGCTTAAATTGCGCGTAAAAGGGGGCAACAGGACTCTTGTAACTGCAACTGAAAATCGCCTGATTTTTGACCGCTCGCGTTCGGGTGAAAAAATAACGGGTAAAGAAAGCGATGAATATTCGGTTGCAGGAATAAGAGAGATGCCGCTCGAAAAGAGCCGTTCGCACAAAATCATAGTTGTTATGGATTTGTTTTCCGTTGAAATTTTTGCCGACGGAAAATCCTTATCTTCCGTATTCTGCCCTCCTTTGGATGCCGACGGAATAGAGCTTTCCGCCGACGCCGCTTCTTGTAAGTACGTCAGGTACGACGTTTCCGATTGTATGGGTATTAAATAATAAGCATACAGATAGGATTTTATTGCATTAAGA
>RYWC01000074.1:4169-4429 GCA_003979335.1 Clostridia bacterium | reverse complement strand
GAAACACCAATACGACTTTGACGCCTCCACCGCTATAGGCTTTTTAAAGGCGCACGGGCTTGACAAAGACTTCAAGATGAATATCGAAGCCAACCACGCGACTCTTGCAGGGCACACGTTCCAGCACGAGTTGAGAATTTCCGCAATAAACGGAATGCTCGGCAGTATCGACGCAAATCAGGGCGACCTGCTTTTAGGCTGGGACACGGACGAATTTCCTTTTAACGTTTACGAAGCTACCCTGTGTATGTACGAAGTTT
>RYWC01000074.1:0-4159 GCA_003979335.1 Clostridia bacterium | reverse complement strand
GACTTACCGGCGGCTTCAATTTCGACGCAAAATGCCGCCGACCCTCATACACAGCAGAAGATATGTTCGCGGCTTACATACTCGGAATGGATACTTTTGCGCTCGGGCTTATCAAAGCCGCCGCGCTCATAGAGGACGGAAGATTGGACGAAGCTATACGCAAAAAGTATTCGTATTTTAAAGAAAACCCCGTTGGTTTGCGCATATTAGGGGGGCAATGCACTTTGAAAGAGCTTTCCGACTATGCCGAAAAGTTGGGCAAACCTGAGCTTCCTGCAAGCGGAAACCAAGAAATATTGCAAAATATCGTAAACGGAGTACTTTTCGGCGGCAAATGAGCTATTATATAGGCATTGATTTAGGCACTTCCGCAGTCAAATTACTACTTACAGACGACTGCGGACAAATAAAAAACAGCGTAACTAAGGCATATCCCGTAGTCTATCCTAAAAACGGTTGGAGCGAACAAAACCCCGACGATTGGTTCAAAGCCGTTAAAACAGGTCTGAAAGAGCTCTTAAAAGGGCACGATGCAAAAGCCGTTAAAGGCATTGGCGCAGGCGGTCAGATGCACGGGCTTGTCGCCCTTGACGGGTGCGATAAAGTTATACGCCCCTGCATTTTATGGAACGACGGCAGGACGCAGAAAGAGGTTGAATACCTGAATAACGTCATAGGCAGACAAAAACTGACCGAAAACACGGCAAACATAGCCTTTGCAGGTTTTACCGCGCCTAAAATTCTTTGGCTGAAAGAAAACGAACCCGAAAGCTTCAAGCGCATAAAAAAGATTATGCTTCCCAAAGACTACATAAATTTTTTGCTTTGCGGAAGCTTTACCTCCGACTATTCGGATGCAGGCGGAACCTTACTTTTCGATGTCGGAAAATGCGATTGGTCCCCATATATGTGCCAAATAACGGGTATTTCAGAAAAGATTTTACCTCATACTTACCCCTCTTATGAACCTGTCGGACAAATAAAAAGAGAACTTGCCGAAGAGTTGGGTTTAAGCCCCGATACTCTGATTTGCGCAGGCGCAGGCGATAACGCCGCGGCGGCTGTCGGCACGGGCACGGTAAAAGATGGAGACTGCAACATATCTCTCGGCACAAGCGGAACGGTCTTTATTGCCAAAGACAGGTTTGCTTTGAGCGACGGAAACGCCCTGCACTCTTTCGCCCACGCAAACGGCAGATGGCACTTAATGGGCTGTATACTTTCCGCCGCTTCCTGCAACAGCTGGTGGTCGGGCGTTACGGGCGCGGACGACTTTGACAAGGAACAGGACGGGCTTGAAGATAAGCTCGGTAAAAACGAAGTTTACTTCCTCCCCTACCTTATGGGTGAAAGAAGCCCCCACAACGACATAAATGCAAAATCCGCGTTTATAGGTATGCGCCCCGACACAACGCGCAAAGATATGACGCTTGCTGTTTTAGAGGGCGTGGCTTTTGCCCTTAAAGACTGTCTTGAAGCGGCTGCGGAAAGCGGCACGCGCGTAACTAAGACCAAGATATGCGGCGGCGGCGCAAAAAGTCCGCTGTGGCGCAAAATAATTGCCAACGTATGTAACGTGACGGTTGAAACGCCTGCCGTAGAACAGGGTCCGGCATACGGCGCGGCAATGCTTGCAATGGTCGCCTGCGGAAGATATAAAACTGTTGAGGAAGCCGCGGAAAACATAGTAAAAACCAAAGAAACGGTTATGCCCGACGAAAAACTTGTAAAACTTTACGAGGAAAAATATAAAGTATACAAAAAATTATATCCTGCGCTTAAAAGCGCGTTTGGCGGTTAAAACGTTGTAAAATTATGCGCCCGTAAGCATTGTTGCTTACGGGCGCTTTTTAATTTATAAAACCGTTTACAGGCTGTTTTTAAGTATTTCGACAACCTCTTCCCTTGTCGGCGCTTTATATCCGCCCGACTTGGTGCGCGTTGCGTCGGCAATTCCCTCTATCAAATCGGGCGTTACACCCAACTTCGTAAGGTTCATTACAAGCCCGAGCTTGTTCATCCATTTTTCCATAGCCTGCAAGCCCTCTTCTGCAACTTTTTTGTCGCTTTTCCCCTCTGCGTTTACACCCCATACGTTTACAGCATAGCGTTTAAATTTAGATAAGCCGTAGGGCAGAATATGCTTATAATACGCCATAGTAACAGCAGAAAGCGTCATTCCGTGAGTCGCGTCGGTATACGCGCCGACAGCCTGCCCAAGCATATGCACCATCCAATCCGTGGTTTTGCCTTTTGCAACCAAAGTATTCAAAGCCCAGGTCGCCGTCCACATAATGTTGCTTCTCGCCTCGTAATCGGTGGGATTGACTGCCGCAATATTAGCGCTGTGAATAAGCGAGCGAAGCAACCCCTCCATTATATAATCGCTTGTGTTGTCGTCCTCGCCTGAAAAATACTGTTCAAGTATATGGCACATGATGTCGTAAATGCCTGCAATCATCTGATATTTGGGCAGAGTATAGGTAAATTCGGGATTTAAAACTGAAAACTTAGGAAAAACGTTTTCATCGAAGACGTGCCCTATTTTAAGTTTCTGTTCACGGTTGGTTATTACTGAACCGCCGTTCATCTCGCTTCCCGTTCCGACCATAGTAAGCACACAGCCTACGGGTATGATTTTGCAGTCGGGTTCTTCAAAGCGTATGTAATACTTTTCCCACGGGTCATCGCCGCAGTATGCCGAAACTGAAACGGCTTTTGCATAATCGCACACCGAACCGCCTCCGACAGCCAGAATAAGGTCAGCCTCGGCTTCCCTTGCCCTGAGGCACCCCTCGTTCAACTTTTCTGATGTGGGGTTAGGCATAACGCCTGCGTCCTCAAAAACATTTTTACCGTTCGCCTTTAAAATTTCAATTACTTTGCCGTATATACCGTTCTTTTTAATTGAACCGCCGCCGTAAACAAGCAGTACGTTTTTGCCGTATTTGGGAAGCTCCTCGTTTAACCCGTCAAGCGAGTTTTTACCGAAGTAAAGTTTTGTAGGGTTGCAGTAATAAAAGTTGCCTAACATTTTCCACCTCTTATATCATTATAATTTCTTATAAACCTCTGAACCTCGTTTGAAACGCCGAAAACCAAAAGCCCTGCAAAGGCAGGGCTTGAATTAACCGTTATAACCGTCGGGATTTTTAGATTGCCAATTCCAAAGAGATTTGCACATTTCGTCTATGCCGAGCTCGGCTTCCCAACCGAGTTCTCTTTTCGCTTTACCTGCGTCCGCATAGCACGACGCAATGTCGCCCGGTCTCCTCGGTTTTATTACATACGGAAGCTCCCTGCCGCACGCTTTACCGAACGCTTTAATTACGTCAAGCACGCTGTAACCTTTACCCGTGCCTAAGTTATAGGTATATACTCCGCTGTCTTTCAGCCGCTCTATAGCGCTGACATGACCTTTGGCTAAGTCAACTACATGTATATAGTCCCTTACGCCCGTACCGTCGTGCGTGTTATAGTCGTTTCCGAACACGCCCACTTCTTTCAGCTCGCCTATCGCAACCTTTGCTATATAAGGCGTTAAGTTGTTAGGTATACCCTTAGGGTCTTCGCCTATCAGTCCGCTTTCGTGCGCCCCGACGGGGTTGAAATACCTCAGAAGCACTACCGTCCATTCCCTGTCCGACTTATATATATCGTTGAGAATAATTTCCTGAAAATACTTGCTCGTTCCGTAAGGGTTAGTGGTACCGCCCGTCTTACAATCTTCGGTAAGCGGAAGAACCTCGGGGTCGCCGTAAACCGTTGCCGATGAAGAGAACACTATTTTCTTACAACCGTGCTTTCTCATTGCGTCCGTAAGCGCCAAAGTTCCGTACAGGTTGTTATTATAGTATTCTATCGGCTTGGCGCAGGACTCGCCTACCGCTTTCAATCCGGCAAAGTGAATTACCCAGTCTATCTTATTCTCTGTAAATATTCTGTTAAGTAATTCCCCGTCCCTTACGTCCCCGACGTAAAGCTTTACTTTCTTACCCGTAATCTTTTCTACCCTTTCAACACTTTTTGCAGAAGAGTTATCCAAATTGTCTATTACAACTGTTTCATAGCCTTTTTTTAAAAGTTCTACGCAGGTATGCGAGCCTATATATCCAGCTCCGCCCGTTACCAAAATTTTCATAATTTTACTCCTTACTAC
>RYWC01000073.1:3870-4423 GCA_003979335.1 Clostridia bacterium | reverse complement strand
AGATGTGTATAAGAGACAGTCATAAGGCCAAAAACCAAACGGGCGCGGATTACCGTAAGGCAACAGGTTTAGAAGCGGTGTTAGGATACTTGTACCTTACGGGCAACAACGAGCGTATAAATCAATTACTGGGCAATTATTATGAAGATTGAAGGAAGAAACAGCGTATTCGAAGCGCTTAAATCGGATAGCATAACGGTCAATTCTTTAATGTGCGAAAAAGGCAAATCGGACAGTATTATTTCTTTGGCGCGCAAATCTGGCGTTAAGGTTACCTTTGTCGACAAAAAGGTATTGGATAAAGAAAGTACAGAAGGCAGGCATCAAGGCTATATTGCCGATGTCGTCGAGTTCGAGTATTGCGAAGTAGAAGATATTTTAAGCGTAAGCAGGCAGCCTTTTATAGTAATACTGGACGGAATTAACGACCCTCACAATTTCGGCAGTATAATCCGTGCGTGCGAATGCGCCGGAGTGGACGGAATAATTATAGGCAAAAACAGACAGGTTGCCGTAACCGATACGGTTGTGCGCTGTTCGGCAGGCGCTGTGT
>RYWC01000073.1:0-3860 GCA_003979335.1 Clostridia bacterium | reverse complement strand
TAACGTTTGGGTGTATGCTTTGGATATGGACGGGGAAGAAATTACCGCTGTCAATTTAAAAGGCGCGGTTGCAATAGTCGTCGGCGGCGAAGGAGACGGCGTATCTCAATACGCTCGTACACTGTCCGACGGTATAATTTCCCTTAAACTCAAAGGAAAAGTCAATTCACTAAACGCTTCCGTCGCTTGCGGAATTGCGTTGTACGAAGTAGTACGTCAGCGGGGATAAATTTTGGATAAAATTATAGAACAGGCTAAATGCGGCAAAAATTCTTGCGAATAGTCGGTGTAGCCTCTGTCCACTACCGATGTTACAACATCCCTGTCGTAGGAATGCCCGTCCCACTGCATAACCACTTCGCCCGCAACGCCGCACTCCTTACAGCGCGTTATAAACGTATAGCGCAGTTCGTGTATGTGATGGTTAGGGAAATGCTTTCTCATTGCCGTTTGCATCGTGTTGGGATTGGCGCGCTTTGCCCTGTTAAAATCCACATACGGCAGTACGCGTTTGAATACCGGCGTAAAGGGTATTGTGCGAACAACTTCCTTCCTACCCAAACGGGTTTTACTCGATATACAACTTAGGTTTTCGTCCTTTATTTTTATGCTGGTTAATTCCGACTTGCGCAAGCCGAAGTACACCAGCACTAAAAACGCGTGTGCCCAATCGGACTGCAAATTTTTCCGGCATATGTTTACAAGTTCCGCTTCCTCCTTCAAGGTAAAGGCGGAACCTTTTTTACGTTCGGCGTAGGGAAGTTTGATTTTCTTCATCGGGTTGGATTCCACCACTTTGTCCTCTACGGCAAGTTCGAAAATGCACGAAAACGCAACCGACAGTTTTTCCGCAGTGCGGTGCTTTTCCTGTTCTACAAAGCCGAACAAGTATTCCTGCACGCGGCTGCGTGTCATCTCCGCCATTGTAACGCCCATAAAATCCCGTTTTAAGTGCGTATCTGCTACGCGTTGGTATTCCTTAAAGGTGCTTTCCTTAACGTTAAAACGCTTGGACGCCAACCACTCGTCCACGTAGTGAGCAAACGATATGCCTTGCGGCGGTTTGGTTGTTTTGTTGTAAGTTTTTGGTATGTTGTATGTTGCTGTGCGCTTCGGTTTGTTATGGTCTACTTGTTCGCCTCTCATCAACTTGTCGATGAAACGGCGTTTCATTTCTTCAAACGTGCTTGCGCAAGCAAAAATGTGTATTCCTTTGCGGCGGTAGTTGACTTCGTACACGCCCTTGTGATAGCGGTACGGAATAATTCTGTCTCCGCACGCAAATATGTTTTGGTATCTTGATGGCATAATGTCTATCTCCTTTTTAGTAAATTTGAAGCCCATTTTTGCCCGTCTGCCACGACTTGATACCGCGCTTGACTGAATAGTTGTTGCGGGCGTTTGTTCGCCCATAAGCGATTTGATTGCCTCTCCCTGCGCTTGCAAAGTTGCAAGTATTTGGGCAAGCATATCGCTTGTAATTTGTGTGTTGTTAGAAAATGTATCTTTTACCATAAATGCGTAAATTTACAGATACAATGTTCTCTCTCTATCAATTTTATTCCTCCTTTTTTGTGTTTGATTGATTGTGTTGTGTTTTAATAATTTCGTAGGCTTGCAAAATAAAGTCCACTTTTGTAATGTTGTTTTGTTTAAGAAACGCGTTTATTTCCTCGAATTTTTCGCGCGGAATCATCGTTTGGAAATTACCGCTTGCGTCCTTGCGTTTTTGTTTGTTCTTTTCTTCGTACTTGCGGTTTGCCAGCCTTTGCGGCGTGTCCTCTTTGCGTGTTACCATTTTATTTATCCTCCCATATATAGACTAGGTTCGTAAGTATTTCGTGTTCGATAAAGTTTTGCATTTCCGTTTGCTTGCGAAGGTCGGCAATATAATCTCCCGTCTTTTGGTATTCGGGACGTTTAGACAACTGCGCATACAATATGTCGTACATATCCTCCGCTTGCTTGTCTATGCCGTGCAAGTAATCCGGAATATGCCCTACCATGGTCATCTCAATTCCTTGGTGTTGTTCAAGATAATGCTTGGCTATTGTCCCGTACTTGCCGTAGACTTGCTCTTTGAGTTTATGTGTCCTTTCGTACTCCACAACTTCTTCTACTGTCCATTGCTTTGCCATAGGTGTTATCTCCTTTGTTTCACCGTTGAGACGGTTTTTTGAATCTGTTTTTTGTTATCGCAGTTTTATCAAAACAGTATATATACGATTTGCATATTTAGTATATATCTTTTGCGGGGAAGTGTCAATAGGTTTTGGCAAAGTTATTTACCGTAATTGTATTTATAGTTTTTGGCGGTTCGCTCGTCTATGTCGTTTTCCTCTTGTTGTATCTTTTTAGAATACTCCTGCTCTGCTGTTTGTATTTCTTCTATGTAGGACAGAATGAAGTTATCGAAGAGTTTTCCTACTTTACGGTGAGATATTGCAAGTCGGCGTTTTAGGGGTTTATCGTTTACCTTGTGGCGTATGCGCGTTTGGTACAGTTCGCCCTTTATTTGCTTGACCGCTTGTAATATTATATTGCCTTGTCTACGTTTGAAGTCCTGTACTAAGTCTTGGGTTAGAGTAATGTTGTTACTGTCAATTTTGTAGTGGTTTATATGCTTTCCTGCGTGGCTGGTATTACATAATGCTTTTATCTTTTTATTGAGTTGAGCAATGTTAATATAAAAGTTAGCGCTGGCTTTGGCTACGCGTCTATCGTGTAGGACTAATAAATGAGCAATATTATCTACTTTATCTCGGTACAGTTCCATGTCCCTTTTGCCGTAAAAGAAACTTGCTGTTTTAGGTATTTCCTTTGCTAATGCTATTACCGCTTTTTTGACGTCGTTGTATTCTACTATTCTTTTATTAAAAGTCATCCGTTTAAGTTCCTTGATGGCTACATCTCGGGAATTATATATTTCGGGATGGCTTTCGTCTATGTAGAGATTTAGTCTAATGTGCATTTTGTCTATTACCGCTTTGGGTATTTTGCCTTTATGGCGGTACTCTAAATTTTTGCCACGGTATTTGCATTTAGGTTCTTTTTCCGCAAACCAAAAGTGTATATGCAGATGATGAGGCTTATCTTTGTGTAAGGCACAGATTAGGTCTATGTTTTTAGGATCTAAACCCATATCTTTGAATAAATCTCCAAAGGTGCGTTTTACTAAGTGTACGCACTTTTCCGCGCAGTCTATTTTGTAACTCATTTCCTCGTTGAGAGATATGAAGCCGTGCCATAGGTTTTTATGGGCTTTTGCGCGTTGCTGTATTTCGTGTAGTTGCTGACGTATTATGCCTCCTTGATCGTTGAAAACGCCTGTAGACTTTTCAAAATACTGTATCATCGAACGTGTTTCTGTCTTGCTGTTTTCTCCGTTTAATTTGCGATCGTTCGTTATGTATTTATAGATATTGTTACCGTCTCCGGACATCTCGTAAAAGGCTCTTTGCTGTTTGAATTTTTCTTGTTCGTATGTCGAAGCATCTCTACGAATTTTATACGGTGTATAACTAATATTGAAAATAATTGGTTGATTGCTTATGTTCTTTTCCTCCTTCTTTTTCTTGTGCAAGCAAACGGCAGGCGGGTTTCCCGCTACCGAACCGCTAAAATGCAATTTGCAACACGAATTACATTTTACTTATCCTGCTACAAATTTCAATGTATTTGTTGCACCAATCCCACACGTTTGCTCGCTGTTTTTACTACATTTTTGCATTAAAATCTTTACAAAACATTCATACGCATCACCTCCTTGTTGTAAAATGTATATATACAAAAAGGGCGACTGCAAATTTGTACAATCACCCTTGGATAAAAATATTAAATTGTATGTCCCTCTATAATAT
>RYWC01000072.1 GCA_003979335.1 Clostridia bacterium | reverse complement strand
GTACACGTTTTTAACTATAAAGATACACATTATATTTACGATTCTGGCAGCGGCAGTCTGCACGAGTGCGATGAACTTACAGCACAGTTCGTAAAAGCGAAATACGAAAAGAAAGGCGATATGCCTGAGCTTACCGAAGAGAAACTGAAAGAGATTGAAAGCGACCTTGCCGCGCTTGCACAGCAAGGACTTTTTTTGCGTGAGGAAGTAAAGACTTACCCTTTAAAATCAAACGAAGTAAAGGCTTTATGTCTGCATATCTGCCATGATTGCAATCTACGTTGCCGCTACTGTTTTGCCGATGAGGGCGCTTATCATTCCGCTCGCGAATTTATGAGCGAGGAAACAGCAAAAAAAGCTGTTGATTTTCTTATTGCAAACAGCGGCAATAGAAAAATTCTTGAAGTCGATTTCTTCGGCGGCGAACCGTTAATGTGTCTGCAAACTATTAAAAATGTAGTTGCTTATGCTCGTAGCGAGGCGGAAAAAGCAGGCAAAAAATTCTTGTTTACCACTACTACGAACGCTTTATTGCTTGATGACGATGCGATTGACTTCTTTAATAGGGAAATGGAAAACGTAGTCTTGTCCCTTGACGGCAGAAAAGAAGTGCACGACGCGATAAGAAAGACCAAAAACGGTAAAGGCAGTTTTGATTTAGTCATTGAAAATATTAAAAAATTCGTGCGTAGCAGAGGCGGTAAAAGTTATTACGTCCGCGGTACTTTCACTGCCAAAAACCTTGATTTTTCAAAAGACGTGATTTTTCTTGCGGAAAGCGGTTTTGACAGTATATCAATGGAACCCGTTGTTACCGACATAGAAGACCTTGAAATCAAGTCAGAGCATATACCTACCGTTCTTAAAGAGTATGAAAACCTCTGTGATAAATATCTCGAAAAATTCGATAACGGCGAGGGCTTTAACTTTTTCCATTTCAACGTAGACCTTGACGGCGGCGTGTGTTTGCAGAAAAAAGTTTCCGCCTGCGGCGCGGGAAACGAGTATTTCTCGGTTACGCCCAACGGTGATATTTATCCCTGCCATCAGTTTGCAGGAGATAAAAATTTTTTGATGGGCAATGTTTACGACGGCAAACTCGATAAGAATATAAGAGAAAAATTTGCTAACTCCTGTTTGTTTACAAGGGAAGAATGCGGCGATTGTTTTGCAAAATTTATATGCAGCGGAGGCTGTTCGGCTAACAATTATCATTTCGAGGGCGATATCAATAAGCCTTATAAAGCTACCTGCGAGATGATGAAAAAGCGTATAGAATGCGGGATGCACGTTTTAGCGCATAAAAAATCTAAAAAATAATTTCGAAAGCCGCCTTTATTTCGGTTAATTTCTTTATAGGCAACCGAAATTTATTGACGGCTTAAAAGTTTTTTACTATAATATAGTAAGTTATATTAACAGTTCTCCGCGATAGTGTTTAAAAGTTTTGCGGAAATAATGTAGGAGTAGAGATGGGTAAGGTAAAATCAGCGATTTTGACCGCTCTGTTAGTTGCAGCCGTCGTAATATTATCGCTATTTGCTACGATATCATGTCCCCTCAATGAGGTAGAAAGATATAATTCCTTTATCACCGCGATAAATTTGGGCGGAGATTTGACGGGTGAAGCGTATTCTATGCTTTATCCCGAAGGTGTCATTTCTGAATCGGAATACAATCTGCTTGCAAAGGGCGACAAGGAAGAGGCTGAGGCGAAATACGAGCGCCACGGCGGTTTATACGTTGAAAAGGACAAGCTTTCGGAAGATGCGGCGTTTAAAGCAAGCGTAACAAAAGATGCGGAAATTCTTTCTGCAAGATTCGGCGAAAAGGGCTATTCGGCTTATTCTGTCAGCGTTATGGACGATTACGCGATAAGAGTTTCCGTTCCCACAAACTTCAATTACGCGGAATTTACCGGTAGAGACAGTTCGTCAGCGGAAAATAAGAAGTCGCTTATTGGGACCACGGTTAATTATCTTACAAAAAGCGGTGAACTCGACCTCCGCGACGGTAAGGACGAAAATGCGAAATCGTTAATTCCTATAAAAGACAAATTCGGCGATTATTTTAAAAGCGTAGCTTATACAGCAATGGGCGGCAACCATTATGTAAGGTTTTTCCTTACGGACAGCGGTTACGAAAAACTCAATTTGATGCTTTCTTCTGGCAGTTCCGAAACCAAAGGTTATTTCTTTATAGGCGAAACCTGTATGGAACTTGAACTTGCGTTCGGCGAAAGTCTTGCGGATAATACGCTTAACTTTTCTGTCGGTGAAAATTACGCTCACGATTTTTCAATTGTTTTTAACTCGGTTGTAACTGGCAACATACTTGCAAACGATTACAACGATAACGGCAGCGATACTCAGATAGTAACCTTAACGCCTTCTTTCGGAGAATACGCGTTTGTATATCTTTTCGTAATTTTACTTCTTGTATTAATAGGCGCCGTTGTTGCTTCAATAATCAAATATAAAAAGCTCGGGCTTGTAAACGGCTTAATGTCGCTTATTTACGCTTGTATTATGATAACGGCTATGATGCTTACGGGCGTCCAGCTGACTGTTGCAGGCGCGTTTATAGTAATACTCGGTCTTGCTCTTCTGACATTTACAAACTTCCGTGTTTTCGAAGCTGTCAGAACAGAAACCCAGCTCGGCAGAACCTTACAGGCGTCTGTAAAGACAGGCTACAAGAAAACGCTTACTACCGTGCTTGATTTACACGTTATAATCGTAGTGATATCTTTGATGCTTGCGCTTATATGCAAAGGCGAGCTTGCGGCTTGCGGACTTATTCTGCTTATCGCTTCGTTGGCGTCGTATGTTCTTTATTGGTTTACCAGATTTATGTGGTACGTTATTTCGTCGCCTGTGAAAGATAAATTCAAGTTCTGCGGATTTAAGAGGGAGGCGTTTGACGATGATGAAGACTAATTTTAAAATTTCTTCAAGAATGCACTTGCTCGTAATAATTTCCAGTGTAATAATTGCAGTTGGACTTTGCGTCGGTTTAATTTGTCAATTCGTAGCAAACGGATTTTTCAATTACAGCGACGACTACGCTAATTATAAAAGCATAACGGTAATTTACGAAGATACTGATTTCAGCGGCAAGGAAGAAGAACCCGTTGAAATTATAAGAAATATCTGTGACGAGGCTTTTGCAAACGCTGGCGTTAAGAGTTATGCAACTTTGTCTGGTGATACTGAAACAGGCGGTACTGTCGTCTATAAATTCGTTTATTCCACGGACAGAGGCGCACTCGACAAAGCTTCTTTACAGATTAATCAAAAGATTGAAGAGTATGTGGGCGAATCTTACGCCGCTCTTTTCAACAACGCTTCGGCATCCACGGCGGAAACTTTGCTTGGCGGCGGTAAGACTGTTTCAATGGCTGCCATAACCATAGCGGCTTGCATTGTGTTCCATTTCGCATATTTTGTAATACGTTACAAATTTACTATGGCGTTAGGTGCGGCTTTGGCGGATATTCACAATTTAGCTCTGTTTTTAATGATTACAGCGCTTTGCCGTATTCCTGTAGGGTCTTCAATCGCAACATTTGCGGTAATAACCGTAATTCTCACTGTTGTGGGAACTTGTTTCCTGTTCGACAGAATGCGTAAGAATTTTAAAGACGACGAACTTAAAAAACTTTCTGCTTTTGAAATTGTGGATAAAAGTTCAGACGAAAGTTTTGTTATTAACACGGTTATGCCGGCTTGCCTTGCCACGGTTTCCGTAATTTTGTTTGCGCTTATGTCTATAAGTTCGCTGTCGCCTTTGGCAATTATTTCACCCGTTCTCTGTTCGTTTATAAGCTTTATTTGCTGCGCTTACGGAACCGTATTTTTTACCCCGTCCGTATATTCGCGCTTTAAGTTAATCAGCGACAATAAAAGCAAAAAATCACGCACAAAGACGTTGAAAAGTTCAAATAAATAATTTTAAGTCTTAAAGGCGGGGCAACCCGCCTTTTTGTGTTTTTAAACGGAATTTTATGAAAAGAGTTTTACCCGAATACTTATTTTCGGATGAACAATTGAATAGAGTAAAGCAACTTTCGGCAGAGTGTGGGCTGTGCGAAGAAACAGTTAAGATTCTTTACGGTCGTGGCTTGCGCGATAAGGACGCTATTTTTAAATTTATGCATCCATCTGAAGCTAATTTCATTTCCCCGTTTAAAATGAGCGGTATGCAAGAGGCTGTGGAGCTCATCACGCTTGCGCGCGACGAAGAATGGGGTGTGGTTGTTTTCGGAGACTATGATGCCGATGGTATATGCGCGTCCACTATTATGGGTAAAGTCCTGCGTGATTTCGGTATTGAACCCGTTGTTTGCGTTCCTGAAAGGAACAGCGGTTACGGCCTGTCAAAAGGAATAATAGACCAAATTTTCGATGAGTATTTTCCTCAACTTTTTATTACGGTGGACTGCGGCATTTCTTGTGCCGAAGAGGTTGAATATTTAAAAGAGCTCGGCGCTGAAGTTATAGTGACCGACCACCATGAATTGCC
>RYWC01000071.1 GCA_003979335.1 Clostridia bacterium | reverse complement strand
AGTGTGCCGTATAAATCAAAGATATAGTTTTTCATATTTTTAAAAAGCTAATCGGCGCGAGGGAACCTCGCGCCGACGTTGCGTTAAACGCTTTTGGCGTCAAATTTATGCTTTGGGAGCAATAGTTGTAGAACCGCCTACGATATTGCCGTTTTCAACCCTGAGGGTAAGAGTGATAACATAAGCGCCTGCCGTGGGAACTATAACGTTAGAATCGTTGTTATCGGGCATACCGTACCAGTCCGTAGGTCCGCAAAGTTCGGTACCGTAAACGCACTTGATAGCGAATACGCCGCCTGTTATCCAAGCATAGTTATCGCTTGCATTGTCCGCATCTACAAAGCTCGTTACGTCCGCAAAAGTATATTCCGCGGTGTAAACGTTTTCGGTTTCGGTTGCTTCGAGTTTAGGGGTTATACCTTCTTTAATAGTGAAGTTGACTTTTTTGTCGCCCGCTTCGTTAAGGAAAGAACCTACAACGTGATAACCGAACTTTTCGTACTGAAGAGTTCCTGCTTCAACGTCGAATTTCAAAGCGTATTTGCCGGGTTCGGTAAGTTTAACGTCAGTACCAACTCCGTCGGGATAGTACTTGCTGTCTACTTTGTTGTATACTTTCAGCGTTACGCCGTCAGCAGTAACGTCTTCGGGAACGGTAAGCGTACCCGTCCAGTATTTGCCGTCTGCAGATTCGGTGAGTTTATAATCTTCGTCTGCTTCAACCCAGCTGTTGAAGCTGCCGATAAGATACATATCGTGAGTCTTCGAAGAAATGGTTACCTCGTCGGTCTTCTGGTCATAAGTGATGACATACTTGCCTTCGGGAAGAAGGTTGAACGTCTTGCCGGTGCCTTCGGGATATGTCTTGTTAGGCGCGTCGGCATATTCAATCGTCTTGAAGCTGTCGGGGTCTTCTTCGTTGTGGGGAACATAATGCGTAGCGTGCTTGCCGTCTTTAAGGATTCCGTTGTAAACCTGAACAGCCGCGTACTTACCGGGTTTCTGACCGGGTTTAACAGTACCGTCCATATTAACTTCAAGTTTGTTGCCGTCTTCGTCCCTTAAAAGGTCCTTAGCGGTAATTTCAAGGCTGATACTCCAAGTGACGTTGTCGCCGGAAATCTTTTCAGCCATAGCGTAAGCGCTTGCAAGTCCGCCCAAACCGTAGTTGTTGATATCGCCGTAGAGGTACATATCGTGCGAAATTTCGATAGAGCTTACTTTCTCGAACGTGAGTTCGGGTTCTTTTGTCGAGTCGCCGGGGAAAGTTTTAAGAGTGAATTTGTATTCGCCGTCCTGTCCCTTTGCAAGGTAAAGGTTGTTTGCGTCCATTCCGCCTTTAGTCGTGAACACGGTGTCTTCGCCGTTCTTCAATACTGCGTTTTCACCCTCGCCCTCAACGTTTGTAAAGTGATGAATACCTACCTGACGGGGCCATAAAGCGTCCGACCAAACTTCGTCGGCATTCTCTTTATAAACAAACTTGAAGCCGTCGCCTGCATAAATACTGAACTGTGCGGTGAATACGTTTTCATCCGTTTTAGTAGTATCCCTTGTGAATTTGAGTTCGTCGTTTATTGTGTTGGGCGTCCAGTTGTTCACTTTAAGGTCGCCCTTCTTTTCACTGTTACCTACCGCGTACCAGATACGGGTGTCTTCAGTGAAAGTTGAACCGCCGGGTTTTTCGCCGTCATTGTCACATGCAGCCAAAGCCGAAGCTACGGTTGCAGCCATTGCGCAGGTAAGCACCAACGCAACAATTTTTTTAGCCTTCATATTTTCCTCCAAAAATTATAATTTAACCACCCCGTGTCGGGGAAAAAGTTCATTGTATTACGCGCTTTTATCAAGCGTGGGTTTTATAGACGTAGCAGCTTATTCCTGCAATCGACTGTTTGCCGCTTAAATTGCTTTCGATTGCCGTTGCGCCGGCCTGTGTTCCGTTCACATAAAGGTCCCAGTTGCCTGAGGGCAAGCTGTACTCTTTTGCATTTTCTTCTGCATTGTAAACCACAAGCACCTTTTCACCCGATACAAGGTCTTTTATCGTGAACGCCGCAAACGCGCCGTCCCTTTTAAGAAGCTCGCAAGAATATTCGTAAGTGCCGAGATTTATCGCATAATTGAAGCGGAGCGCCGCGCAGGATTTACGGAAAGCTATCAAGCCTTTGTAATACTGCATCGTCTGATACTGAACGCTGTCGTTTTTGAGAAGCGACCAATCGATATTGTTCACTTCGTCCGAAGAATTGTAGCTGTTTTCGTTATACGTTCCGTCGGGGTTTTTCTTCTGGCGGAGCATTTCTTCGCCTGCCTGCATAAAGGGTATTCCGAGCGAAGTCTGTACAATTGCCGCCGAAAGCCTGTTCATTGCCGTGCGTTTTGCCAAAGTGGACTGCTCTTCGCCGTAGACGTGGCAAATTCTGTCCCAAAGGGTGTTATTGTCGTGCGCCGAAACGTAGTTTATAACCTGCGTGGGGTTATCCGTATACCAGGAACTTTCGAAGTTGTCTTTGTCAATCAAATCAACGTTGTTGTAACCGCCCGTTACTCCGAACAGAACTTTATCAAGATAGCTTGCTTTTGCACCCGTTGCAAAGCCCGTATCTTCAATTTCGAATACCGAACCTTTTACGCCGTCGCGGATTACGTCGTTGAACATAGCCACGCCGTTCATTCCGCCCGTCGAAGTGCCTTTATTGAGCGCCGCAAGGTTTTTGAGCGCCGCCTGATCTTTTTCGTCAAGCGTCGTCGAACCGCCCGTCCAGCCTTCGCCGTAAATAAGCGCTTTTGAGTCTTTTGCGTGCACCGCTTTTTCAACTTCCTGTATAGTAGTGACATCGTGCACTGCCATAAGGTCGAAGCGGAAGCCGTCAAGATGATATTCATCCTGCCAGTATTTGACTGAATCGACTATGAATTTGCGCACCATTGAACGCTCGGAAGCAGTTTCGTTGCCGCAACCCGAACCGTTTGAGTTGGTGCCGTCCGCGTTGAAACGGTAGTAGTAATAGGGAACAATTTTTTGAAGATTCGAGTCTGCCGAATATGTGTGGTTATATACGACGTCCATTACAACGCCTATGCCCTGTGCGTGCAGAGCCTGAACCATACGCTTATATTCGTTTACCCTGACAGCGCCGTCCGCAGGGTCTGTGGAGTAACTGCCCTCGGGAACGTTGTAGTTCTGGGGGTCATAACCCCAGTTGAATTGCGCGTCCTTGCCTGTTTTGCTTTCGTCAACAGACGCATAGTCGAATGAAGGAAGCAAATGAACGTGAGTTATTCCAAGCTGTTTCACATAGTCTAAACCTACGGAAATTCCGTTTGCGTTTTTAAGACCCGTTTCGGTGAAAGCAAGGTATTTGCCTTTATATTGGGATGTTTCAATCTTATTTGAGAAATCTCTTATATGAACTTCCCATATTTGCGCGTCAGTATAGTTTTCGGTTTCGGAAACGAAGTTCTCTTCCGTCCAGCCGTTGGGGTCGGTCGCGTCGAGGTCGAGTATCATACCGCGGAGACCGTTCAGCCCTGCCGAACGTGCGTAAGGGTCAACCACTTCGTTTACACCTGCCGAAGTTTTTACGGTATAGGTATAATAAGTTCCGTTGAGGTTTGCGTTTTCAACGTGTTCCCACACGCCCTTGTCTTTCTTTTGAAGTACAACCGACTTTGTAGCCTCCCCTCCGTTGCCTGCCGCATAGAGATTGAGTTTGACTTCGGAAGCAGTAGGCGCCCAAAGGCGGAACGTCGTAGAATCGTCGGCAAGTATAACGCCCAGCTCACCGTCGTAGGTGTATTCGTTAGCAAAAGCTTTGCTGTTGAAATAGGTCAAAGGAACTATCGCCGCTCCGTCCGAAATGCCTGCCACGCTCAAAGTGTATGCCGTGGACAAGTCAAGCGCCTTAGCAGTAGTTATAACGTTGCCGCTCACAGAAGATATCCCTACGCTGTTACCTTCGCCGTCCTTTATGGAAACATTGTCTTTGCTAACCGCAGAACCGTCGTTAAGCGCGATTTTAACGTGCGTAGCATCCTGCATATCCGCAAGAGAAATAAACCTTATTATTTCAAGCGTTTTTCCGCCGTCGCTGCTTATATAGTTGTTAGCGTCTTTTGACTTTGTATAAATCACGGTGTAATCGCCCGTAAGTTTTATTTTGCGGTTGGAATCGGTACCGTCTTTAACGGCGCCCGTCCACGAGCTTGTGCCGGGCTCCGATACGCCCGTTCTTATGATATAGTTGACTTCTGTTACGCTTTCGGGAACATTGACAATCATCTTTGCGCCGTATTCGCAAGGATGCAGAACATACCCTTTGCCGTCCGCGCCCGAATACCAGAACCATATATCGCAATCGGAATATCCTTCCGCCCTGTTATAATATATAGTCACCTGTTTCGTACCGGGCTCACGTTCAAGCGTGTATTCGTTTTCATCCGAACCACTCGGCGTACACGCAGCAAACGCGAAGACCACAGTAAGCAGTGCGCAAAGCACCGCTGCAATAAATTTTTTCCTCATTTTACCCTCCGTCCTATATATCCGGATACGGATATCGAGCTTATAAATAAAGGCGTATCGG
>RYWC01000070.1 GCA_003979335.1 Clostridia bacterium | reverse complement strand
CTCAACGACAGCAACTCCTGTAAACGCTTGCAGGCATTGACCGTCATATCGTCTTTATGCTTTATTTTGTCAACGGATTTTTCAAGGAATTCTTCGGCGTTTCGTTTTGCCATTTTCAAAAGCCTTGCTTTATCGCCCTGTTTTGCCAATGTAACGTCTACGGATTTATCGAATTTTTCTTTGAAATAGGATTGCAACAGTTCTTTTTCGCAAAACTCTTCGCAAATTATTTCAGACGGAACTTCGTGGTTCTGATAATACTGCGCTATAAAACCTGTCAAAGCTTCACCGTCGGTTAAATGCGCTTCGTCAAGCGCAAAAGAGCTTCCGCCCTGCATTATTCCTTTCCGTGTGACCAATACGTTCACGGCAGAATAAAGATTATTGGTTGCATAAGCAATTATATCGGCGTCAACATATCTGTTTAAAGTAGTTATCCTTTTTGCTTCGAGTTTTGAAAGCATTTCAATTTTGTTTTTATAATCGAGCGCGAGTTCGAAATTCTCTCCTTCTGCCGCCGTAAGCATTTTGCTTTTTAAAAGATTTTCGGCTTCTTTATAATTTCCGTCTAAAAAACTCAAAGCTTTTTTTACTTTTTCCGCATAATCCTGCTTGCTTATTTTCCCTGCGCACGGAGCAAAACACCGCCCGATATGATAGTTAAGACATTCCCTTTTTTTGCCCGTGGTCGCCGTATGGCAAAGTCTTACGCAAAAGGTGAGTTGAATGGTATCCAAAATTTCTTTACAGCTGATTCCGCCCATAAAGGGTCCGAAATATTTACAGCCGTCCTTTTTAATTTTCCGTGTTACGGAAAACGTCGGAAAGTCCTCCCTCACATCGACTTTGATATAAGGATATGTCTTATCGTCTTTCAACAATATGTTGTATTTTGGCTTATATTTTTTAATTAAAGTATTTTCAAGCGCGAGCGCGTCAATTTCCGAATCAGTGATAATATAGTTGAAATCGGATATGTTTTCAACCATCTTCATAACCTTTTCAGGTTTTTCGGAACTATGAAAATACTGCCTTACCCTGTTTTTGAGTATTCGTGCTTTACCAACGTATATTACGTTTCCGTAATTATCAAGCATAATATAAACGCCGGGATTTTCAGGGAGAAGTTTTAATTTTTCCTTTATAACGTCCATAATACCCTATTTTTTATTATACCATATCTATTGCCCGTTTGCAAGATTTATATATGGAATTAAACGTAAAAAAGTCCTGCCGAAAAGGCAAGACTTTTTTTAAATCAATTTAATTCTTGTGAACGCCTGCAACCGTGGGAATGATTTGAGGAATTGTATTCACATCCTTTATAAGATTGGTTACTTTTGACTGCTTACTAGTTGAATCGTAATAAAATTTAGAAGAATTGGTATCGAAATCTTTACTGAACGAATTGTTGTTTGCAACCGTCGCCGCCCTGTCTGTTACAACGCAAATAAACGGTTCGTGTAACTTATTGTCTTTAGGCATTTCGGACGCGGGCATATCGTTATAAGAATAACCGCTTCCCTTCATTAGACAGTTGAAAACTTTAGCAACGCCGTAAGTTTTAACATCTTCATCTTTTGACGTCAGACTTCGGATTTCAATCATTACCGCACCGTCGAAATAGCAATACTCTATAAACGCATACGCCTTTGCCCTCAGAGAAATACTCGTTCCTGTAGTGCCGTGGTAATAGTTGTTGTACATATGCATGTTAGCCTGACGTGCAAGCGGCAATCTTGATTTGCAGCTTTCATAATAGTTATGGTGGAAAGTTATATTCGCCTGTAAGTGAGAGTTACTGCCGCCTATAAGCCCCGTTTTATGAGTTTCTACATAATGATTATATGAAATAGTAACGTAGGATACGCCCTTGAAATCGGTCGAACCGTCGCCGTCGTGTTTATCCTGTTCGTTGCAAACATCCCAATAATTCATTCCTTCAAGGAAAGTGTTATTGTGAATCCATATATTTTTAGTTTCAAAATTATCAACGTTTGTTATAGTTGACGAACCCTCGAAACTGCAAGCGTCCTCAGTATAATCGTCAAAAGTTATGTTTCTGACTTCAACGGAATTTGATTTTTTGAAAGTCATACCCCATTGGAAAATTTTTGCATCTGCGCCTATTCCTTCAACGGTTATGTTTTCCGCGCCCGAAATAGAGCAGTCGTTCCAGCATGAATCAAATTCTTTTTTCGAACTGTCGTATTTGATTTTACTGCTTAAACCTAAAAGTTCCTCGCACTTTTCACCGTTATATGCCGAAGGATAGAGGTTCAGAGTGTTCATTTTATCTTTAATAAGAGTTGCTTGTGTAATTTCCTTACTTGAAGTCGAACCCACGGTTATGCCGTATTTATCGATAAGTTTTGTTCCGTTCATACCCACTACGTCTGCAGGTTCCAACGGCTTGCCGTTATTTTCTTCAAGCTTATTCCAAGTTGCCGCACCCACAGTGCCGACAATTCTTACAATCAACGGTTGCAGTTTGCTTGCATTCTGTAAAATTTTTACAATGCCCGTATAACCGCCTGCCGTGACGGTATTCTTATTTTCCTCAGTAACATAAACTATCGTCGCACCGCTTTTAGGTGTTCCGTCGTCCTTATATGCGCCGACTCCGCTCGTATAATTGAAATGAGCATAGCCTGAACGGTCGTAAGAAGTAACGGTAACATTTTTAGTCGCCGTCTTTCCTCCGGCTTTAACCTGCACCGTATATTCGCCTGCCGAAACTCCAACGATATCTGCGCGGACGGTTCCGTCTTTACCGACACGAATAAGTTCGCTATCAATCGCAGTGAACGAAGAAGCCCCAGCCTTTTTGTATTCCACGGTATAAGAGGATACGCCTGAAACTTGCTTAAATTCAACATAAGCGCCTTCTTCATAGCCGCCGAAGCCCGATATTTCAAGACTGCCTGAAGCTACGGGCGTCATTTTTGCATAAAAAGTCTTATTTCCTGTATCGGTTTTAGAAATCTCGGTATAAGCGGCGCCGCTGTAACTGCTATTTAAATACCAGCCACCGAAAGTATAACCCGACTGCGTGACATTTGGAAGAACAGCCCCCTCGCCTTCGGTATATTCCGTGAGAGTAAATTCAAGTTTTGCACCCGAAGGAACGACAAGATTTACGGTATATTTTTTCTTGTCAGGAGTGGGCGGCGTTACGGAAGTTGATTTCCATTCGCCGTAATATGTTTTAAACCCGTATTCCCCTGCCGCAATCTTTGATACCTTTCCGCCGGTTAACGCCGAATTAGCATACCAGCCGTTAAAAGTATAGCCTGTTCTGTCGTCGGGAAGCGGCAAAGTTGTTTCAACGCCGTAAGCGTATGAAGTAAGACTGCTTGCATAGTCTGCGCCGTCGATTACAAATTTAACCAAATATGAGTCTGGCGACCATTTTGCATAATAAGTCTTATCGCCCGTCTCTTTTGCGGCAATTTTGCTTACAGGATTGCCGCTCAAATCGCTGTTTTCAAACCAACCGACAAAAGAATAGTGTTCTTTTGTTGCTGTGGGCAAACTCGTTTCGGTACCCGAAGTATAGGTATCAAGCTCGTCGGAAAGCGTTCCGCCGTCTACTACCAATGTAACGGTATATTCGTTTCCGTCGCCGCTCCCACCTCCGAACAAGCCATCAAACACGTCGCAAGCCGCCAAAGTAATCATTGAAAAAGCCAAAATTAACGCGATTATCGCTTTGGAAAAATGTTTTAAAATTTTCACTTTCAAATCTCCGAAAAATTCGCTAATTATATTCTACCACGCAAATTTTAAATTTTCAACCGTTTTTTGTCAACTGCTAACAATTTTCATTTAATGAAAAAAGCGGCAACCGAAGTTACCGCCTTCAATCAGCATCCTAAAAATTCTACGCCCTTTAACATAACGTCGTTTACGGTGTCGTTTATCAGACTGTAAAAAATTATTTTACCCGACCTTTCACTTTTTACTATACCTAAGTTTTTTAACAGCCTCAACTGGTGAGAAACCGTAGTCTGATTTATTTCAAGCACGCGCGACAAATCAGTAACGCACATTTCCGATATAGCTAACGCCGACAGCATTCTTACTCTTGTCGGGTCTGCGAAAATTGAGAAAAAACACACTATACTGTCTAAAACGTCGCCTTCGGGAACGTATTCTTTAACCAAATCTTTTGTGCGCCTATCCAATAACATCATATCCTGCATACGGTGCCTCCTGCTTATAATTATACCGCCCCGTATGTATATGTGTCAAAATGATATATTGGCGTATACTGTCACAAATTGGAAAGGTTTGTCACTTATTCTCGATTGATAAAACTTTATATCCGGCCTCTGTGACAAGAGATGTTATTTCCTCGTCAGAAACCTCTTCCCTACTGCGAATAACGGCAATTTTTTTCTTCAGCTTAACGTCTACGGACACTGCGTTTTTAACCGCAGAAAGCTTTTCTTCAACACGTTTTGCGCAATGTTCGCAGCACATTCCCTCGATATTTACGATTTTTTTCATAAAATTATTTTCCTTTTTCAATTTTTTATTTTTATATAATAATAACCTTAAAGCATTTCCCACGACAAAAATTGAACTTAAACTCATGCATGCCGCCGCAATCATTGGATTGAACGGGAAATTAAGCGCGCTGAATGCCCCGGCCGCAACGGGAATCATTATAAC
>RYWC01000069.1 GCA_003979335.1 Clostridia bacterium | reverse complement strand
GTTTTTTGCGGCTTTCACCGCCTTAAATTTGCGCGATGCGTTGCCGCCGCGCAGATTTTATTATTACTTTTATTAACCCTTGTTGTAAGTTACTTTAACGCCGGGGCCCATCGTTGCAGAAAGAGTAACGGACTTAATGTACTGTCCTTTCGCCGCCGCGGGCTTAGCCTTTACAACCGCTTCCATCAACGCGTTGAAGTTTTCCTGTATCTTCTCTGCGCCGAAAGACTTCTTGCCGATGGGAACGTGGATGATAGCCGTCTTATCGAGACGGTATTCAACCTTACCTGCTTTAACTTCCTTAACAGCCTTTGCAACGTCCATAGTAACGGTGCCTGACTTAGGGTTGGGCATCAAGCCTTTGGGTCCGAGGATACGACCTATCCTACCTACCATACCCATCATATCGGGAGTGGTAATCATAACGTCGAAATCAAACCAGTTCTGCGACTGAATGCGCTGAATGGTCTCTTCCGCACCGACGTAGTCCGCGCCTGCCGCGGTCGCCGCGTCTGCCTTGTCGCCTTTTGCAATTACAAGTACTCTCTTGGTCTTACCTGTACCGTTGGGAAGTACGAGAACGCCCCTGACCTGCTGGTCTGCCTGACGGGGGTCAACGCCTAAACGGATGTGAAGTTCTATGGTTTCGTCGAATTTAGCCTTAGCCGTATCCAAAACGATTTTGGTAGCTTCGGTAAGGTCGTAAGATTTGGAGCGGTCGTAAGATTTTACGCTTTCCGCATATTTCTTTGCAAGTTTCATATCGCGCGCCCCCTTACTCTTCAACCGTAACGCCCATAGAGCGCGCGGTGCCTTTAACCATCGATTTTGCCGCGTCCAAATCGGTGCAGTTCAAATCGGGCATTTTTGTTTTTGCTATTTCTTCTACCTGAGCTTTCGTAAGCTTGCCCACCTTATCCCTGTTGGGGCGTGCGCTTGCCGTGTCGATACCCAGCGCCTTTTTGATAAGAACGGGCGTAGGGGGAGTTTTAAGCTCGAACGTGAAGCTTCTATCCTGATAGATAGTAACTACGCAGGGAATGATAAGTCCTGCCTGAGATGCGGTCTTAGCGTTGAATTCCTTGGTAAAGCCGGGTATGTTAATACCGTGAGGGCCCAGCGTAGAACCTACGGGGGGCGCGGGGGTTGCTTTACCTGCGGGAAGCTGCAATTTAACTACCGCGGTAATCTTTTTTGCCATTTTTTATTTCCTCCGAGTGGTCAGACGAACTTGCCATAAAAGATTTAACAAATTCTCCCACTGATATGTTAAACCGCTTTCGCGGATTAAACTTTATTTAATTGTGCAGATTTCTGCACTATGCGCTCACAACAAGACAAACGCTTTTACTCTTCTATCTTGGTAATCTGAATTAGTTCGACTTCCACGTCTGTATTTCTGCCGAACATCTGAATGTTGACCTTGGCTTTCTGCGACGCCGCGTTCAGTTCGGTAATTACGCCCTGGAAACCTTCCAAAGGACCCGAATCCACGTTGACTTTGTCGCCGACAGCGAAAACGCCGTCTTCGAACACGACTTCTTCAAGGCGCATTTTGCGTATTTCGGCTTCCTTCATAGGAATAGGTCTGCCTTGCGGACCTACAAAACCCGTAACGCCCCTTGTGTTGGTTACCCAATACCAAAGCTGGTTAGAGTAAATCATTTTTATGAAAACATAGCAGGGCAGAAGCTTGCGCTCGACAATTTTGCGCTTGCCGTTCTTCTCTTCGATGGTCTGTTCCATTGGAATTTTAACATCGAAAATCATGCTTTGTAAATTATTGTTTTCGATAAGCCGTTCCAAGCTGTCCTTGACCATTGCCTCATATCCTGAATAGGTATGAAGAATGTACCAACAGGGATTTTCGGTGTCTGCTACCATAGTCGCCATAGTTTACGCTCCGATACCCGTGATTAATTCAAGCAATTTCTGCAAACCGAAGTTTATGCCCGTAACGACAACCAGAAATACCAGCACAACGACGAGAACGACGCATGTGCCTTTTACCACTTTGGGGAAAGTGGGCCATGTAACTTTTTTAAGTTCGGAAAAAGTTTCTTTGAGCCTTCTTCCCATTCTAACGAATATGTTGGGCTTTTTTGCGCCCTTATCCGTCTGATTAGCCATATATTCCTCCTCGCAAAATCCGCGGTTCAACTCCGCGGTATCCGCTTACGCCTTAATTACTTGCTCTCTTTATGCTCAGTATGTTTTTTGCAGAAAGGGCAGTACTTCGACATCGTAAGCCTGTCGGGGTCGTTGCGCTTGTTTTTATAACTGTCGTAATTGCGGTGCTTGCACTCCGTACATTCAAGAGTTATCTTGGTTCTTACGTCTGCTTTCTTAGCCATTTTGGAAAAACTCCGTACAAAAAAATTACACCCCCAAATTGAGTGCTTTTTGAGTTTAACACACAAACGGGGGCTTGTCAACGATTTTTGCCGTTTTCAAAGAAAATAATTCCGCGCTTTATTCGCGGGATTCCTCGGCAAGCTCGGAACGACAACTTAGAAAGGAAAAACCGCACTGAAACCCTGAGCCGGTCGCGCCCTTTTCCGACCCGTCATTCTGAGCGCAACAGCCCCCTCTGGTTTTACTGTCACGTTGAGCGTAGCCGAAACATCACACTTTTTCTGTCATTCTGAGCGCAGCCGAAGAATCCCGTCGGGTTTGTGTCTGATAGTAAGACCATTTAACAATGCTCAGCGCGACGATATTGCTTGCATTTTATCGGGTGAAGCTTTTCAACGTTGTTCCGAAGACGACATAACTTGAATATATCGGGAAGCGCCCCAGCGATTTGGCGGCGCCCCTGCCAACGCTCGGGGTTGACTTCGCTGAAACGCCGCCCGAAAAGGCGATGTGATTAAATTAAAAACCGCGCCGCGCATATAAAAACGCGCGGCGCGGCGGAGAAGTTTTGCAATTCACACCTGATTTGCCGATAATAATTTTTCTTCGTCGATTTTGGTATGCTTAACCGTCCACTGTTCGCTTTTGACTTTAAGCCAGAAACCGTAAATTCCCAAAGTTAAGCCAGTTAAAAGTATCCATACAAAACGTTTGCCGAAATACTCAATGCCCTTGCCGTCGAACCTGAGCGGCACGCCGTCAATTTTTTTATGCTTGCAGAACCACCTCTCTTTATAGCAGTGCGCCCAATAACTTCCGAACGACAGCGTTATTAAGGTTACAAACCGCGCAAGCATATTTACGCCCAAAAGCTGTATTGAATGCCCGTTGAAAACCGAGCCGTTTTTATCTTCCTCGGTAATTTCCGTGTCGGCAAAATGCGTATGTTTCGTCTGCCATTTTATTACGCCGACTTTCATACAGAATATGTAATAAAGCCCAAGCGTAATTACAGACAAAAGCAACCACAAAAGGAATTTGCCCAAAAACTGCAAAGCTTTGCCGTCAAACCTCAACTGCCTGCCTTTAATAAACGTATGCTTTGCTTTCCAGCGGAGCTTCCAACAAGCCATCGCGGGATACGCTATGCCCAAAGTAATCAATGACACAAACCCTGAAAGCCTATCGATAAAAAAGTTCGCAAATGCTCCGCCCGTGAAATACGACGCGTCGGGCTCCTCTTCTTCATCCGCGGCTTTTATTATTTTATAGTTTATGGTTGTGTTCATTTTTGCAAGCGCAGCATAGCAATAACAGAACATAACCAAACCGTAAACCAAAATAAACGCGCTTGCCGCCATAAATATCACATGGTGTACGCTGAACCCGACATTGAACATGGTCTCCACCATACAGGCGCAAAAGCCCAGCGAAGTAAAGCCGCTTACCAAAATTAAAAACAACGCGCCCTCGACGGCTAACCCTGCGCGGCGAATATTTTTAGCAGCGTAAGGCTTTTTAACGGGAAGCGCCTTACCCAAAATTATCGTTAAAATAATCGCAAGCGTAAATATTATCGAAAACGACGAAGTAGCTAAGCCCAATATGCCCGTGTTTAACTGTGAGGAAGAGCTTGAATTGCTCCCCGAATTTTCGAAAATTTTGAAAATCCATACAATCCCCAATATCCCGAAGTACAAAGAGGCAACCATCGTAGATATAAACGAAAAAAATGCCAGCCGTTTTCTTTTTACAATCTTTACAGCCTTTTTTTCGCCGATACCCACAAGAACGCTTTCCGCCGTTACTTTTCCGCCGTCAGGCGTAAATTCATTCAACATACTTTCTTCCATAAGTTCACTCCTTATTTCAATTATAATTTAGGCAATGCCTAATTGTCAAACAAATTTTAGGCAATACCTAATAAAATGAACGTAATGAAAGACAGTTTAGACGCGATAATAACCGAGAACCTGAAACGCGAAATAGAAACATCGGGAAAAAGCAAAAGCGAAATAGCGCGCGCAATAGGCGTTTCCAACCCGACGGTTTCGCAATATTTGTCGGGCAGGGCGCAACCTACGCTTGCGACGCTGTCAAGGCTTTGCAATTTTATTGACTGCTCCGCCGACGAGATTCTGCAAATCAAACTCAAATAACAAAACAAAAAACGCCCCGACCGCAAACGGTCTGGGCGCTTTTAAATTTTAAGTTAATTTAAGTTGCCTGCGGAAAAGGCGTATTGGTCCCTGTCCTCGGGGAAAATAGGTCCCGAAATTACAGGCAGGTTCAAGGGCGCGATATATGCGCTTGCGGTAAGGTTTGTAACAGCCGCGCGAAGATAAGGATAAACGAGCTTTGTCGCTTCGATAACGAACTTCCTCTCTTCCTGTT
>RYWC01000068.1 GCA_003979335.1 Clostridia bacterium | reverse complement strand
GAGTATAAAAATACCCCGTCTGCAATTTAATTGTTTGGCATACCAAATATATCACTCTTTGATGCGTTTGTCAAGGCAATTTTTTTACAATTTGCACTTTACAAAATTAACAATATATGGTATAATTTAAAGGTTAAGAAACACAATGCAGGGTAATTATGGCAGAAAAAAGTTATAACGCTGACGATTTGAAAATTTTAGAGGGTTTGGAGGCCGTCCGTATACGACCCGGTATGTATATCGGGTCTACGGGCGTTAAAGGTCTGCACCATATTCTTTGGGAAATCGTCGACAATTCTATTGACGAGGCGGCTAACGGCTATGCGGACGAAATAACCGTGACTTTGCATAAAGACGGTTCTGCGTCCGTGCGCGACAACGGCCGCGGAATGCCGACGGACGTCAATACAAAAGTTAAAATGAGCGGCGTTGAAATTATTTTTACCAAACTGCATGCAGGCGGAAAGTTCGACAGCAACAACTACGCGTTTTCCGGCGGACTTCACGGCGTCGGCGCGTCGGTTACAAACGCCCTTTCAGAATGGCTGAGCGTGGAAGTCTACCGAGGCAGCGTATTCAAAATGGACTTTAAAAGCACCTACGACAAGGAGAGGAAGAAGTGGCTTTGCGGCGTTCCCGTTGCGCCCCTTAAAAACACGGGCGAAAAGACAAAGCAGAAAGGCACTCTTGTAAGATTTAAACCCGATAAAGAAGTTTTTGAAACGGTAGAGTGGAATTACGACACCGTGGCTACAAGGCTTAAAGAGCTTGCGTTTTTAAATAAGGGCGTTAAGATAAACTTTATTGACGAGCGCGAACTTTATGCCTATGAAGAGGGTGAAGACGACGATGGCAACGTAAGTTCGGTAAAGGTGAAACTGCCTGAGCGCGAGCCTGTGACTTACAAATACGACGGCGGTATTCGTGATTTTGTAAAGTATATGAACGGCGATAAAACGTCTCTTTATACCGAGCCGCTTTATTTTACCGCGATTAAAGACATACAAGTCAAGGGCGCGCCGGCAGGTAAAATTAAAATTGAATTTGCTTTGGCGCATACAAAAGACGATAACGAAAGCCTTTTTTCGTTTGTCAACAATATTTCGACCGTCGAGGGCGGATATCACGAAACGGGTTTTCACAACGGACTTTTGAAAGCCGTAAACGATTATGCGAGAAACAACGGTTTTTTAAAAGCTAAGGACAGCCCCTTTGTCGCCGACGACGTAAAGGAAGGTCTTACGGCTGTTTTGACCGTTAAAATGAATAACGTACAGTTTGAAGGACAGACCAAGACAAAGTTGGGCAATCCCGAAGTAAAACTGCCCGTTGAACAGACGGTTATCGAGGGCTTGCAGAAACTGATGGCGGAAAGAGGCAGTAAAGCCGTGTTCGACAAAATCGCACAAAAGGCTAAATTTGCCGCCGACGACAGAATTAAACACCGCGCGGAAAGGGACGTAGCCAAGGCGGCTTCGGAGAATGACGGGCTTAATCTTGTTGGCAAGCTTGCCGCGTGTTCCGGAAGAAACCCCGAACTGAACGAGCTTTTCATAGTGGAGGGCGATTCGGCAGGCGGTACGGCAAAGCAGGCGAGGGTAAGACAGTTTCAGTCCATTTTGCCTTTGAGGGGCAAACCTTTGAACGTGCAGAAAAAAACTGCTTTACAGGCTTTGCAGAATGAAGAAATAAAGACGCTGATTTCTGCGATAGGCGCAGGCTTCAACCGTTCTTTCGACGTTGAAAAATCAAAGTACAAAAAAGTAATCATACTTTCCGATGCCGACCAGGACGGTATGCATATCCGCTGTATACTTTTAACCTTTTTCTTCAAGTATATGCGCGACCTTGTCAACGCGGGGTGCGTATATATCGGTATGCCGCCCCTTTACAAAGTTTATAAAAACGACGTGACGGAGTATGCTTACGACGACAGCGAACTTGACGAAAAAATTAAAAAAGTAGGCAAGGGCTATAAGTTACAGCGTTACAAGGGGTTAGGCGAGATGTCCGCCGACCAGCTTTGGGATACGACTATGAACCCTCAGACGCGCAATCTTATACAGGTCACGATAGAGAACGCGGCTCAGGCGGCCGAAGTTATAGATATGCTTATGGGCGACAAGGTTGACGGCAGAAAAGAATTTCTGAACAGAAACGCAAACTTCAATAAAGTTGACGGCTTTATAGAAAGGGTCAACTTCAAAGCGGAAAACGCGGCGGAGGCTGACTGATGGCTAAAAAGAACAACGGTTTCCAGACTGAAATACCTCAGGGCAACGTCTATGTTCAAAGCATTGAAGAGGTTATGCCCGGATCAATGCTTCCTTATGCGGAGTTCGTCATTTTGGACAGAGCTCTGCCGAGGGTGGAGGACGGTTTAAAACCCGTACAGCGCAGAATTTTATACACGATGTACGAGATGGGTTTAACGCCCGACAAACCGCATAAAAAATCGGCGAGAATTGTCGGCGACTGTATGGGTAAGTATCATCCCCACGGCGACAGTTCGGTTTATGACGCCATGGTGAGAATGGCACAGTCTTTCAATATGCGCATGACCCTTGTCAACGGTCACGGCAACTTCGGGTCTGTAGACGGCGACCCTGCGGCGGCGATGAGGTATACCGAGGCGAGACTCGAACCCCTTGCAATGGAGCTTTTAAGCGACCTTGAAAAGGAGACCGTACCTTTTTCGTTTAACTTTGACGACAGCTTGCTTGAACCCGATTTGCTGCCCGGCAGATATCCCAATCTTCTTGTCAACGGCGCCAACGGTATCGCTGTCGGACTTGCGACAAACATTCCCACGCACAATCTCGGCGAGGTAATAGACGGCTGTTGCGCTTATATAGACAATCCGCGTATTTCACTCGGCGAAATGATGAAGATAATCCCCGGTCCCGATTTTTCTACGGGCGGATACGTCATTTCCAATGAGCTGAAACAGGCGTATGAGACGGGTAAAGGTAAAATAATCCTGCGCGCAAAATACGCCGTGGAACAGGGTGAATACGGCAAAAAGCTTATAGTAATTTCTGAACTTCCCTATCAGACTAACAAAGCCGACCTGTTGCGCAAAATTATGCTTTTGCGCGAGGATAAAAAAGAACTTCTGTCGGGTATAGCGGAAATAGTGGACGAAAGCGACAGAAGCGGTATGCGCGCCGTCATCGCCGTAAAAAAGGACGCGGATGTTGACGCAATACTCAAAGTTCTATTTAAGTACACTGATTTGGAGTGTACGTTCGGTATCAATATGGTTGCGATTGCCGGAGGCAGACCCCGTCAGTTGGGACTTTTGGAAATTATTCGCTATTACACAAACTATCAACGTTCTATCATCCAAAGGCGCTGCAAGTTTGAGCTTAAAGAAGCGCAGGCGCGCTGTCATATTTTGGAAGGGCTGATAATCGGCGTTCATAACGTTGACGAAGTGGTTAAAATCATAAAGTCCGCCGAAAATACGGGCGATGCGAGAAGAAAACTTATGGAAAGGTTTTCCCTTTCCGAAAAACAGGCGCAGGCAATTCTCGATTTGCGGCTTGCAAGGCTTGCAAAGCTTGAAATCGCGAAGCTCGAAAAAGAGCTTGAAGAACTTAAAAGGCGTATAGCATGGCTTCAGAAAGTGTTGGACAGCAAAGATTTGCAGTGGAAAATTGTCAAGGACGAAATGCTTGCTATCAAATGTAAGTACAGAAGCGACAGGAAGACGCAGATTTTCGACAGTGTTGAGCAGATTCCCGTCCGCCGCGCCGACGTCAAAGTGTTCGTAGCAAACTGGACTTTGGCAATTACAGGCGGCAATAACCTCAAATTTATGATAAGAGAGGAGTTTGACAGCCATTATAAAAAGAAGCTTGCCGCAAGTTCTGGGTTGGCTGTGATATATAAACAGGTTTTAAACTGTTCCAATTCCGCCGCCGTCTATTGCTTTACCAATCTCGGAAACTGCATAAAATTTGATTTGAATGAAACGGAACCGCTTGATTACCGTTCTGTCGGCGTAAAGCTTGAAAGCCTTGCGGACGGAGCGGAAAAGGGTGAGTATCCCGTCAAACTTTTTGCCGAGGAGGGTACGCCTGACGGTGAATTGCTGTTCTTTACAAAACAGGGCGCGGTAAAACGCACGGAGTTTGCGGAATTCGCGCAGGGCAGAAAGCCTACGCAGGCGTTCAAACTCAAAAGCGGCGACGAACTTTTAAATGTTGAGAAATTCGACGGCGACGAGTTTTCGACAATGCTTTTCGTCACAAAAAAAGCGATGTGCCTTATCGCGTCAAAGGACGACGTGCCCTTACAGGGTAAATCCGCAGGCGGCGTAAAAGGAGTGGGGCTGAACGGCGGAGACGAAGTTATATTTGCCACACAGCAGAACGGAGAGGGTGAGATAATAATCGTCACTACATTAGGCGGCGCAAAAAGGGTTGTTTCCTCTGTTTTCGAAACCTATAACAGGGGCGCAAAAGGCGTTATGATAGCCGATATAAAGGGCAAAGGCGAAGTGCTTTTCGCGGATTACGTCACCTTGCCCTACAATCTCGCGTTTATGACCGCGGAAAGGACTGTTTACGAAGTCGATACCGAAACTCTGCCTATAGAGCCGCGCGTTTCAAAGGGTAAGCCTGTAAAGGGAATAAACAACATAGCAAAGGTTGTTGCAATGAAGTACAAATCGGACTATCCCGACGGCATACAGCTCAATTTAGGCGGTATTTAATAATTAGTTTTATTTAAATTTGCCTTATTCGTCCTCTCTTGTACATCCCGATGTGCGATATACAATTTTACGCCAATATGAACACCATAGCGTCCAAAAACTGTTGGTTGTCTGAGCGTAAGGGCAGTTGTTGCAGTTGCATTGTATTTTCATATGATGTTCCTTAAACTTTTTACAAGCATATTTTC
>RYWC01000067.1 GCA_003979335.1 Clostridia bacterium | reverse complement strand
TTTTTGCCATTTTTCTTCCAACCGTTTTTCTTTACAACATTAATATAAAACTTTTTCCGCCCCGTTAAACAAAAAAGTTACATATTTTTTTACACCCGTTGACAATTTTTCCGCTTGGGTATAAAATTAAATAACCGAACATCAAGGAAAACAAAATTGCAATCGTTAAGAGAAATATATAAAATAGGCAGAGGTCCCTCCTCTTCCCACACAATGGGTCCCGAAAGGGCTATCAAGATTATAAAACAACTTTATCCCAAAGCCGACTTTTTAAAAGTAACCCTGTACGGTTCGCTCGCGCTCACGGGCGACGGTCACGGCACGCAACACGTCATTGTGAAAACAGCCAGACCCGTAAAATGCGAAGTAGCTTTCGACGTTCAGTCGCCCTGCCCCGTTCATCCCAACACAATGAGCGTTGAAATCTTTTCGGGCGGAAATTTTATCGCCGAAAAACGCGTTTACAGCGTGGGCGGCGGCTCGGTTGTGTTTGACGGGGAACCTGCCGACAAATACGAAAAATACGCCGACGACAGTATTTACCCCTTAAACACGTTTACGGAAATTTCAGACTTCTGCAAATCGCGCAACATACGTCTTTGGCAATACGCCGAACTTTGCGAGGGTAAAGAAATTTTCGACTTTCTTGCCGACGTATGGGAAAGGATGAAACTGAGCATTCAAGAAGGGCTTTCGGTTTCCGGAAAGCTCCCCGGAATACTCGGCACCAAAAGACGCGCGCAGAAGCTTTACAATCAGCGCCACATAGACGAGTCCGCGCAAACAAGGGAAAACAGGCTGGTATGTTCCTACGCGTTTGCAACAGGCGAACAAAATGCCGCAGGCGGAATTATTGTGACCGCCCCCACATGCGGAGCGTGCGGAGTTGTTCCGTCCGTCCTCAAATATATGCAGGACGAACGCGGATTTTCGGACTTGCAGATAACGCGCGCGCTTGCCGCAGGCGGAATTATCGGCAACCTTATAAAGAAAAACGCCTCTATAAGCGGCGCGGAATGCGGCTGTCAGGCGGAGATAGGTTCTGCCTGCTCTATGGCTGCCGCCGCGCTTGCAGAACTTTTTGAAATGGGACTGGGGCAGATAGAATACGCCGCCGAAGTTGCAATGGAACATCATTTGGGTCTCACATGCGACCCCATAGCAGGGCTTGTGCAGATACCCTGTATCGAAAGAAACGCCGTTGCCGCAATGAGGGCGATAAACGCGCTTTCTCTTGCAAACTTCCTTGCGGACACGCGCAAAATTAGCTTTGATATAATAGTCAAAACAATGTACAACACGGGCAAAGACCTTTTAAACAGTTACAAGGAAACCTCCTCGGGCGGTCTCGCAAAATATTACGAACTGCCGACGGACAAAAAAGAATGATTATAATTTAAGCCCCTTGCATCTGTCTATTCAGCAACTTGGGCATAGTTTTTGTTAAGTTTTCTTTTTTACGTCAGAAAAAGCGTTGATTTCTTTCCGCCAAAAAATTAAGCCCCTCACATATAACTGTTTTCGAATCAATAATTTCTTTATGGGCAAACAAATAGCACGCTGTCTTCATTTCCGAAGTATAGCGTGCTATATTTTTTTCATATTTGTAATAATAATTTTATTTTACTTTCTCTTAGAATATTTTTCCTTTGCGTACTCATAAGCTTCTTTAATTAAAGGCTTGATTTGTTCAAAAGTAGCGGCGGACGGATTGAGTACGCACAACCAACTCATCCAAGCGTAAACGGGGTGAGGCAGTAGCTTATCCGTTTGCGTAAAATCATACGGCATATCCACTGTGCCGCCTTTTGAAGGACGAGCAGGAACATAGCCGAACATACCTGTAAACGTGCTTTTGCGAACTCCTATATTTACACGGTAAATACCTTCCCTATTTAAATCAGAGCTTTTATCGTTGTCGCCGTCTTTCTCTTTGACGGTTAAAATATAAATTCCGCGTTTGAGCGTGTTGTTTGGGTTATAGAAAATTCCGCTTTCACCCCAACTGTTTACCAATACCGTTCCTTTCAAATTATCGAGACAGTATGTTAATATTTCTTCCGTCTTCACACTATTCCTCCGCTAAATTGCAGTTTATCATACATCAGTATATCATAATTTAAATGCAGAGCAAGCAGACCCAAGCGCCCCCCTTTTTGTACTGTATTGAAACTTATCTTTGAAACGGTTTATTAAAGGAGCCGATTTCAATTAAGTTACCTTCGGGGTCTGCAATATAACACGTTCTTTGCCCCCACTTCTCGGTTTCAGGTTCAAGTACAGGCGTTGCGCCTTTGCTGACGACTTCGGCAAAACTCTTGTCAACTTCCTCAAAAGTGTCCACATACAACGCTATTTCAAAATGTCCGTTAAAACCGTTTATATACTCATATTTCCGGCTTGTCATATTTTCAAAATTCTTTCTTTCATAAAGCATAAACAACGTGCCGTCTTTAATCAGATAAACATTGACGGCATCTTCGCTTTCTTTAATTTCAAAACCTAATACGTCCCGATAAAAACGTATCATTGTCGCCATATCTTTTACAAATAATCCGATTCCATCAAGTTTCATAACATTTCTCCGCAAAATTACAATTATAGTAAAAACATTATAGCAAAACCGCAGTAAAAAAGCAAGGAGAGATTTGTATCTCTCCTTGCTTTTAAACCCTATGAAATACCCCGTAATTCGCAGGGGTTTATTTATAAATTTAAATTTCCCAGATGTCGGAAGCGTATTCCTTAATCGTTCTGTCAGATGAAAAATACGCCGAATTAGCAGTATTTGTAAGCTGTTTTGCAGAGAATTTTATTTTGTCTGTATAGTCGCGGTTGATTTTGAGGATAGCGTCAATAAAGCCGTCTAAATCGTATAAAACAAAATAATTGTCGGGCTTGTGCCAGCTTGCGCCTTTTATAAGGCTTGAATAAAGCTCTTCGAATCCGCCCGTGCCTTCGTCGGAGAAAGTTCCGTTGGTAAGACTGTTCACAACATTTTTTCGCACATCAGAAGCAATATAATCTTCGGGCTTGTAACCGTTCTTTTTAAGCTTTTCTATTTCGTCCACTTCCGCGCCGAAAATATAATTGTTTTCTTTTCCGGCAAGTTCAACTATTTCAATATTTGCGCCGTCCATTGTTCCGCAGGTCACAGCGCCGTTCATCATAAATTTCATATTGCCCGTACCGCTTGCTTCAAGCCCTGCGGTTGAAACCTGCAAAGAGACGTCCGTACCTGCCACTATTTTTTCGGCGTACGAAACGTTATAGTTCTGGACGAATACGACTTTCAAAAGCCCGTTTGTACTGCTGTCCGAGTTGATTTTTGCGGCAATCTCGTTAATAAACTTAATTATGGCTTTTGCGCGCTTATATGCAGGCGCGCTCTTTGCGCCGAATATAAACACCGTAGGGTGGAATGAGCCTATTTCGCCGTTTTTAAGTCTGTAATATATTTCAAGAACGGCAAACGCTGTCATAAGCTGTCTTTTATATTCGTGCAGACGTTTTACCTGTGCAAAAACAAGGAAATCCGATGGTATCTCGATACCTTCTTTTTCCTCTATATAACTTAAAAGCTGTTTCTTCTTTTTGCGCTTTACTTCTATAAACTTTTTAACCGTTTCTTCGCCGAAACCGTTAAGTTTATCAAGTTCGGCTATGTTTTCCCTCCATCCCTTTCCGATAGTTTCGTCTAAAAGAGAGGCAAGTTCGCTGTTGCAAAGTTCAAGCCAGCGGCGGTGAGTAATACCGTTAGTCTTGTTACGGAACTTATCAGGGTAGGTCTTGTTTGCAATGGCAAACAGGTCGTTTTTGAGAATTTCGGTATGCAGTTTAGCCACGCCGTTCACTTTGCCTGCGACGTAGACCGCAAGATTTGCCATATAAAAATTCCCGTTTTTAGCAATAGCCATTTCGGCGGCTTCTTCTTTTGTGCAGCCCGAAGCAAGCTGCTCGCGCGTCGCAAATACGCTTATATTCAAAATTATATCTGCGATTTCGGGAAGAATTTTTTTAACGTACTCTTCTTTCCAAGTTTCCAAAGCCTCGGGAAGCACCGTATGGTTTGTGTATGCAAAAGTGTTTTTCGCAACCTTCAAAGCCTCGGCAAAAGTAAGCCTGTATTTTGACGTAAGCAGTCTTATAAGCTCCGCTACCGCTATTACGGGATGAGTGTCGTTCAGCTGTATAACGTTGTACTTTGAAAAATTCTCGAACTTTTTACCGTGCTGTTTTACGAAGTTTTCCACAAGTTCTGCAACGGTTGCGGCTGAAAAGAAATATTCCTGCCTGAGCCTTAAAAGCTTGCCCTCTTCGGTATCGTCTGCAGGATAAAGATATTCGCTTATTCTGAAAGCTTCGCCCTCGCCTTCCGCCTGCCATAAACGAAGCGTGTTTATCCTTTTTCCGAATACGGGCATATCGTAGGGAACGGCTTTAACCGTCATATCGGCAAAGACTACATCTCTTGCTTCGTCATCTCTGCGCACGCTCCACGGGTCGCCGAATTTCTGCCAATCGTCCGGAAGCTCAACCTGAAAACCGTTGTCTATCGCCTGCTTGAAAAGCCCGTATTTATACCTTATTCCGTATCCGTACAAAGGCAAACCGAGCCCTGCGGCAGAATCAAGGAAGCACGCCGCAAGCCTGCCCAAACCTCCGTTGCCGAGAGCCGCGTCCTCAATTTCTTCGAAAATATTGATATCGACGCCCTTATCCGAAAGCACTGCGCGCGTTTCTTCCAGCACGCCGAGTTCCATAAGGTTGTTGTAAAAACCGCGTCCAACAAGAAATTCCATAGACATATAGTACGCGCATCTTCTGCCTGCGGTCTTGTCGGGCGAACCCGCGCATTTCATTGCAAGCGCAGATATTTCGTTATAGAGAGTTATTACATCTTTACCGGCTGTTTCAAGCCCTTTCAATTCATTTAAAAATAAAGTTTTGTTCATATATTCGTCCCGTGTGTTTTATTGTCTTTTTAAACTTAATTATGCCTTAACTTTATTTA
>RYWC01000066.1 GCA_003979335.1 Clostridia bacterium | reverse complement strand
CTTTAAACTCGGCTTCGTCGATAATTTTTATTCCGAGCTTTTTAGCCTTATCCAATTTCGAACCTGCCGCTTCGCCTGCGACAACCAAAGTAGTTTTGGCTGTAACCGAACTTTGACATTCGCCGCCGTTTTCTTCGATTATTTTCTGCGCTTCAGAACGCTTAAATTCTTGCAACGTACCCGTTAAAACTACGAATTGCCCCCCGAATATGCTTGATTTAACGATATTTTGTTTTGTTTCAGGGCAGACCCCTGAGGCAAACAGATTATTAATCTCGGCAAGATTTTCCTTGTCCTGAAACCATTTTACAATGGCTTCCGCAGTTATTTCACCCACGTTTTCAAGCGCAATCAGATCCTCTTTTGCGGCATTTTTGAGGTTTTCAATACTTTTGAAAGCTTTTGCAATGTCTTTTGCGGCAACTTTACCCACTCCGTCGATGCCTATTGCATAAATAAACCTTTCAAGCGAAACCTGCTTGCTTTTTTGTATTGCCCCCAATATATTATTGATTTTCTTATCTTTAAAGCCCTCTAACTGCGCAAAATCGTCATAGGTATACCGGTAAATATCGGAACATTCCCTCAGACCTAACTTGTCATATAACAGCTGTGCGGTTTTCTCGGAAAGCCCCTCTATATCCATTGCGTCTTTCGACGCGAAATGCTCAACCTTACCGACAACGCGCGGAGGGCAATATTTGTTCGGGCAAAAAAGATTTGCGCCTACCTCTTCTATTTTACTGTTGCAAAACGGACAGGACTGCGGCTTTGCAACGTCAAGACTTCCCTCAACATGCTCCACTGCGCCTAAAATTTCGGGTATTACCTCATTAGAACGGCGTATGAGTACTTTGCTGCCCACTTTTACGTCCTTTCTTGTCAAATCGCCGAAGTTGTTCAACGTAGCTTTTCTTACAGTCGCACCGGCAAGTTCGACAGGTTCAACAATTGCAAGAGGTGTAAGTTTGCCAGTTCTGCCTACCTGCCAGACAACTTCTTTAACCGTAGTGAGGCTTTCCTCCGCTTCAAACTTATATGCCATAGCCCAACGCGGAAATTTATCGGTATAACCCAAAACGTCTCTTTCGGCAGTGGAATTGAGTTTTATTACCGCGCCGTCCGTCAAAACGTCGAGTTTTTTTCTGGAAATGTCGACTTCTTCTATTGCGGATTTTACTTCCTCTTCGTTTTTGCACACGCGGAGAAAATCAAAAACTTTAAACCCCTGTTTTTTTAAAAATTCGAAATGTTCGACCTGCGACGAAAGCTCGCCGTCGCTCATATAATTGATGTTATAAAAAAGAATTTCGGGCTTTCTTTCCGCCGTAATTTTTGGGTCAAGGTTTCTTATTGCGCCTGCAACCGCGTTACGCGCGTTTTTAAGCTGTTCTTTCGCAGTTTTGTTGTATTCCGCCAAGACGCTGAGCCTGATAACGGCTTCACCCTGAACTTCCAATGTACCTTTATAATCTATACTCAGCGGAAAAGATTTTATCGTAAGACACTGCGCGGTAACGTCTTCGCCCTCTACGCCGTTGCCCCTTGTAGATGCGCGCACAAACTTTCCGTCGTCGTAAGTAAGACACATTGTGAGCCCGTCGAACTTATATTCGACAGTATATTCAGGATTAACCGCAGTCTTTTTTATGCGCGTAAAAAAAGCGTCAAGCTCGTCATACGTTACCGACTTATCCAAACTGTAAAGCCGTGAAATATGCTTATGCCGTTCAAAGCCCTTTACTGGTTCGCCGCCGACTCTTTTCGTCGGGCTGTCAAACTCGACTGTTCCCGTTTCGTTTTCCAACGTTCTAAGCTCGTCGTAAAGCCTGTCGTATTCCCTGTCGGAAACTGACGGATTATCAAGAACATAGTACTCGTAAGCCCATTTATTTAAGATATCTATAAGCTCTCTCATTCTCGCCATAATGCGATACACCCCCACATATGTGCCGTTTAAGCATATGTCCGGAGAAATTATCGACAATCTGACATATGCATTTTTCCGCAGTTACAATCAAATAACAATAAGCGGAGCCAAAGATGCCGACAGCTCTTTTATTCCCTGACCGTCAAAAGCAACGTTGATAACAGTGCCGCCGTTTTTAAGCGCAACCACCATTCCTACCCCGAACTTGGGGTGCCTCACTTTCATTCCGACCGAGTACTGCTTTCCGTTAGCGGAATTGTTAAAACTCTGCTTAGCCGTTTGCGCGGCGTTTTTAACTCCGCCGAAAAAGCCTTTGAAACTTCCTGAATCCGAAGAACTTTCATAACCCTCAAAATCAGAATAAAGCGCTTTGCCATAAGACGTTTCCTGTCTTCTTCCGCCGTAATTTCCGCCGTCGTAAGCGCCTGAAAATCTCTTCCCTGAGCCGGAATAATATGCGAAATTGTCCATAGTGACCGCGCCGAGTTCCGGCGCAAGTTCTTTAATAAATTTCGAAGGACGCGTTAAATCGCGGTGCCCATAAAGATAGCGCGACTTTGAACGGGTAAGATACAGCCTTTCTTTTGCACGCGTTATCGCAACGTACATAAGTCGGCGCTCTTCCTCTTCGCTTCTGCCGTCTTCCGAAGAACGGGACGAAGGTATTATCCCGTCTTCAAGTCCGCACATAAATACTATGGGAAATTCAAGCCCCTTAACGGCGTGAATTGTGGCAAGGGTGACGTAATCGCCCTCGTCCATTTCGTCAAGGTCGGACGAAAGAGTTACCTGATTTAAATACTCGTCAAGCGTAGCCGTAGGATTCAACCGCGAATAATCGTCAACCGACGCGATAAATTCGTCAAGATTAGCAAGCTTTCCGTCGCCCTCGTCCGTACCGTCGTCGTAGGCTGAACGCAAATCCGCCATAGAAAGCACGTCGCGCACAAGCTGAGCTACGGGTTGGTCCGCAGCAGAAATAATAAATTGTTTAATAAGCGCGGTAAAGCTTTTAATTTTGTCCTTTGTACCGCGAGTAAGCGGAAGCTCTTCGCAGTCAACTGCGGCGTCGTACAACGAAAGCCCTGTTGATTGGGCGTACTCATACATAACCTGAACGGTTTTGCCGCCTATTCCGCGTTTGGGAACGTTGATTATTCTTTCCAAAGCCTCGCCGTCGTAAGGATTGGAAATAATTCTTAAATAAGCTAAAACGTCCTTGATTTCCTTTCTTTCAAAGAAACGGAAACCGCCGAACACTTTATAAGGTATACCGTATTTTGCAAACTCTTGCTCGTATGAACGAGTCAAAGCGTTTATTCGCATCAATACTGCAAAATCAGAATACTTTTTGCCGCGCGCAACCCCGTCGGTAATGGTACGCGCCGTGTACAATGCCTCGCCTGCCTCTTCTTCCGCCTGATAATAGACGGGTTTATCGCCCTCGCCGGCTTCTGTCCAAAGCTCTTTTCCACGGCGTGAAACGTTGTTTTTTATTATGCAATTAGCTAAGCGCAGAATAGATTTAGTTGAGCGGTAGTTGCGTTCCAGTTTATATATTTTGGCATTGGGAAAATCCTTGTCAAAAGCTAAAATATTCTGTATTTCGGCGCCGCGCCAACCGTAAATCGACTGGTCGTCGTCGCCTACCGCAAACAAGTTGCCGTGACCCGACGCGAGAAGTTTTATAATATTGTACTGGACTTGGTTAGTGTCCTGAAACTCGTCCACAAGTACATATTTGAATTTATCTGAAAGGTATTCAAGAGTTTCCCTGTCGCGCCTTAACAGCCTTAAAGTTTCCAAAAGCAAGTCGTCAAAATCCAAAGCGTTGTTTTCGCGCAGGTGCCTGTCGTATTTTTCGTAAATACAAACAATATCGTCCATACCGCGCTCGCCGTGATATTTTCTGCCGTAACTGTCGGGGTCAAGCCCCAACATTTTAGCGTTTCCGATATGATATTTTGCATCTTTTAACAGCTTTTCGTCATCAAAATCAAGCTCCTGAAAAGCTTTTTTGATTACGTTGCCCCTCTCCGTTTCGCTGTAAATGGAAAAATTAGGCTTTAAACCTGCTTTATCGGCAAACTGCCTTAAAATTTTTACGCACATCGAATGGATTGTACAAATCCATTTAGTATCTCCGCCATCGAGCATAGACGAAAGACGTTCTTTCATCTCGCCTGCCGCTTTATTAGTAAAAGTGATAGCGAGAATTTGGGAAAGAGAGGCTTTACCCTCGCGCAAAATATATGCAATACGCGAAGTAAGCACCCTTGTCTTGCCGCTTCCCGCGCCCGCAAGAACAAGAACCTGTCCCTCGGTATCGCAAACAGGTTTGCGCTGTTCTTCGTTAAGTTTATCAAGCAATTCGTCCATAGCAAATATTATATCATAAGTAATTTCAAAATTCAATTGTTCGGCGCGTCAAATTAAGCCCAATTCTTTTTCACGCCTGAACCGCTGTAAAGCGGATAAATATTTTGAAGAAAGTTCTAAATTATATCTCTGTTTTTCATCGTACGACAAAGTTGCGTAATAGTCTTTATCCGTCAGCCTGCCTATGGCGTCCGACACTTCCCCCTCCGCGAGAAGAATGCCTTTAACTTTAAGGTAAAATTCGTCCTGCTTTTCCCCTTTGATTTCGCTTTTTACGCGCGTTTTTAAAGAAGACTTTATCTTTATTTCGCTGTACCCTTTATTTTTGGCTTCGATAGTGTTTTTCTCAATGTTTTCTTTACAGTCTGCCCAGTAATTACTTTTCAGCCGGTTTTTAGCGGCTTTTGCCATAAACTTTAAGTCGTCCATAATTTTACACATTTCTCCTTTACTCGACATTTTCCGTAATGAAAAAAGTCTATCGGACTATTCGTCCGACAGACTTAAAAATTAATTTTTATTTCTTTTTCTTGCAGCTTCCGCTTTCTTTCTGCGTTTAACCGCGGGGGATTCGTAAAATTCTTTTTTACGAAGGTCGCCGATTATTCCGTCGCGCGAGCACTTTCTTTTAAAGCGGCGAAGCGCGCTTTCAACCGATTCGTTTTCACCTACTTTTATAGTTGACATATCTTTTTCACCTGCCCTCGCCTACGCATTTTTTCGTTTTTTCAAACAGCTTTTTCAG
>RYWC01000065.1 GCA_003979335.1 Clostridia bacterium | reverse complement strand
CTGTATATCCAATTTTTCTTTAAGGTTATTCAGAATTCTTTTTATAAATCCGTCTATCTTATTTTCTATATCTTCGTCTTTGGGCGTAAAAGTTATGTTAAACGCCATTGACTTTTTGCCTTTGCCTATTTGCTCGCCGGCGTATACGTCAAAAAGCTTTACGGCGGTGACGTACTTGCAGGCTGAATATATTTCCTTTTCTATCTCAGCGCAGGTTATTTCAGAGCCGCATATCAAAGCCAAATCTCTTGTAGCTTCGGGGAATTTGGGCAGAGGAACGTATCTGAACGGTTTTGCGTGGTTTTTAAGTTCTTTGTAATCTATTTCCGCAACAAAGGCAAACCTATCCAAAGCAAGTTCATCGGAAATTTCAGGCGAAATCATACCTAAATAGCCTATTTCGACTCCGTCGCATAATATAGCGGCGGAAATGCCTTGGTGCAGGAAAGGTTTCTCGCAAGGTTTATATTCGAACTGAGTGTTCAGCGAAGACGCGATAAATTCCGTTATGCCCTTTAAATCGAAGAAATTGTATTTTCCCCACATACCCAGCGAAATCACGGGTCTTTCTTCGGGGAAGATTGTCAACGGCAGTTCGTCCGCAAGATAAATTTTGCTTATCTCAAACATTTTGCCCGTCATGTTTCCTCTGCGCAGGTTGCGTACAATTACGTTCAGCATTGAGGGGGCTAAGGTTGTCCGCATAATCGACAGGTCTTCGCTTATAGGGTTGAGAATTTTAATCGCCTTTCTTTCGGGCGCGTCGGCAGGGAAGCGGAGCATGTCCAAATCTTTCTGCGAATAGAAAGAGTATGTCGATATCTCGTATAAACCTTTACCTACAAGTAAATCTTTCAGCCTGTTTTCAGCTTTCTGTTCTTCCGTAAATCCGCCGTTTGTAATGTGAGCGGAGGGGAGGAAAGTTCCCTGTATATTGTCGTAGCCGTAAAAACGTATTACTTCTTCGGCGATATCGGGATAGCCGTCTATATCCTCGCGGTAAGCAGGGACATTCAAAGTCATTTCGTCGCCGTCTGTTTTAATACCGAATTCAAGGTTTTTCAGAATTTTCTTTATTGTTTTTTCGGGGACTTCTATGCCGAGTAAAGCGTTAATTTTAGATATGCTTACCGTCATTTCCTTTTTTGCGGTGTGCGAATATTGTGTTTTTACGTCCTTGCAAATGTTTGTTACGGTTCCGCAGTTCAGCTTTTCAACAAGGTGGAGCGCGCGTTTCATTGCAAGTTCGGTCGTGTATTCGTTTACGCCTTTTTCAAACATTGCCGAGCTGTCGGTATGTTGACCTAATGCGCGCGCCGTCTTTCTTACGCTGTCGCGCGCAAATTTAGCGCATTCGAATAATACCTGCGTCGTATCGTCTTGTATTTCGCTGTTCTGTCCGCCCATAACGCCGGCAATTGCTACGGGCTTTGTTGCGTCGCATATTACAAGATTGTCCTGAGTAAGCTTAAATTCGTTGCCGTCAAGAGTGGTTATTGCTTCATTGCTGTTTGCCCTGCGTATGTTTATTTCACAGCCTTCAAGCGTTCTTAAATCGAACGCGTGCATGGGCTGACCCAATTCCAATAAAATGTAGTTGGTTATATCTACGATTGTGTTTATAGACCGTATTCCACACTTTGCAAGCCTTTGCGTAAGCCAAAGGGGGGATTTGCCGCATTTAACGTCTTTAATATAATGACCTATATATCTGGGGCATAAATCGGGCGCAAGGTCGTTGATTTTTAAGTTCTTGATTTTTTTGAGTTTATCTTCGGAAACGCCGAACATTACATCCTCAAATGTAATTTCAGGTATTTCGATGCCGTCGACGTGCGTACTTTTGAAAGATACATCCAAAGGTTTAATCTTTTTGTCTAAAACGGCTGCAACCTCGCGCGCCATTCCGTAAATGCTTTGGCAATCGGGTCTGTTAGCGGTAACGCTTATATCGAAAATGTAATCGTCAAGACCTAAAACAGGTTTTACGTCTGAGCCGTTTTTCAGACTTTGAGGAAGAATCAAAAGTCCGCAGTAGCCTGCGCCTTCGTATAAATCTTCGTTCAGACCGAGTTCCGCGCCCGAACAGAGCATTCCTTCGGAAATTATTCCCCTCAGTTTACCCTGTTTGATTTTCGTCACGCCCTCAATAGTGACGTGGTCTTTCGCGGTGGCGTAAACTGTCGCGCCTGCAAGGGCGGCAGGCGCCTTAATGCCTTTTCTAACATTATCGGCTCCGCAGCAAATCTGAAAAATTCCTTTTTCGCCGCAATCAACTTTGCAGACGTGCAAGTGCGTTCCTTCTACGGGTTTGCATTCTGTCACTTCACCTACAACAACGCCTGTTATGTCTTTTCCCGTCTCGATTAATTCTTCAACTTCGAAACCGCACGAAAAAAGTTTTTCCTGTAATTCCTGTGCGGTAACGTCTATATCAACGTAAGCTTTAAGCCAACTTAAAGGTGCTTTCATAATTATTTAAACCTCGCTTAACCCTTGAACTGTTTTAAAAATCTTGTGTCGCCCTCGAAAAGGAGCTTCATATTGTTTACGCCGTATTTCAGCATGGCAATTCTTTCTATGCCCATACCGAAAGCAAATCCCGTATATTCGTCGGGGTCAATGCCGCAGCCTTCAAGTACGCGCCTGTTTACCATGCCTGCGCCTAAAACTTCAATCCAGCCCGTGCCTTTGCACAAACGGCAACCCTTTCCGCCGCATTCGAAACAGCTTACGTCAACTTCAACAGACGGCTCGGTAAAAGGGAAATAGGAGGGGCGGAGCCTTGTCTTTACGCCTGCGCCGAATATGCGTTTTGCGAATTCGTCAAGCATACCTTTAAGGTCGCAAAGAGTAATGCCCTTGTCTACCACAAGCCCTTCCATCTGCGAGAACATAGGAGAATGGGTGGCGTCGTCGTCGCTACGGTAAACTTTGCCCGGCGACAGAATTTTAATGGGCGGCTTTTTGTTTTCCATAACCCTTATCTGTCCTGCGGATGTTTGCGTGCGCAGCAGTAAATCGTCGGATATATAAAAGGTATCCTGCATATCTCTTGCAGGGTGGTCGGACGGGGTGTTGAGCGCGGTGAAATTGTAATAGTCGTTTTCAATTTCAGGACCCTCGAACACCTCGAAACCCATTCCGGCAAAAATAGAAACAAGTTCGTTGCGAACCAAAGTGTTGGGGTGGTAAGCTCCGTCGTCGGAGATGTTGCCCGGCATGGTTACGTCAATCTTTTCATCCTGATATTTCTTGCTTAGTTCTATTTGTTTGATTTTTTTCTCAATGGTATTGAACCGTTCTTCCGTCCATTCGCGCAGGGCGTTCAAAAGCTTGCCCATTGAGGGGCGCTGTTCGGGCGGAACGTCGCGCATATTTTTCATAAGCGAAGTGATTTCGCCTGTCTTCCCCAAAAACTTCATCTTTATTTCCTGTAAAGTTTTGGAGGACTGTATGTCCTGAACGGCTGATTCAATGCTGTTTTCTATTTCCGCAATCTTGTTTTTCATAAAAACCTCGCAAAATAATTTTTATACCTGCAAAAAATAAAACCCCGTGCAAAAGCACAGGGCGAATAATCGCGGTACCACCTGTTTCGCGGCAAAAGCCGCCTTAATTTAACCTTTAACGCAAGGCATACGGAGCAGACTAATAAGTTTAGAACCTTTCGCCCGTCGGCTCGCGGGGGAATACCGTTCCGACCCTGTAAGAAACCTTTCAGCCGTTTGCGGATTTCTCTCTCTGTAAAGGGTGCGTGGAACGTCTGTCCCGTTCATCGCCTTTGAAATTTATATTTATTATAGCTGCCGTAAAGTTTAAAGTCAAACAATTTTACGTCTTTCAATATATAGAATTGCCGAAGCAGTCATAAGCGACAACTACGGGGAAATTTTCCACTTCAAGTCTGTGCACGGCTTCGGAAAGCAGTTCGGGGAAAGCTATGCATTCGCTCTTTTTTATCGAATTGCCGTACAGCGCGCCTGCGCCGCCGATAGCGGCAAAGTATACCCCCGTACAGTTCTTAATGGCTTCGCGCGTGCTTTCGTTCATTTCGCCTTTGCCTATAAAAGCGCTTACTCCGCACTCTAACAGCCTGGGCGCAAAACTTTCCATTCTTGCTGAAGTTGTAGGTCCGCAGCTTCCCGAAGCTTTATCGGGCTTGGCTGGGCAGGGACCGGCATAATAAATTACGGCGTTTTTAAGTCCGAAAGGAAGAGGCGCGCCGTCGTCTAAATGCTTGAATATCTCGCGGTGGGCGCAGTCGCGCGCGGTTAAAATTTCACCCGATAAAAGCACGCTGTCGCCGGCTTTAAGATTTTTAATGTCTTCCTTGCTTAAAGGTAATTGCAGTTTTTTCATATTTCCACCTTTTCACAGCGAACGCAATGGCACTGAATGTTTACTGCTATGGGCAACCCTGCGATGTGCGTTGGCGCAACTTCGCAACTGACCCCGATAGCCGTACAACTCCCGTGGAAACCCTGACAGCCTATATCTAAATTATTTATGAGCTTTAAAGCCTCTTTTTCTATCTTTGCAACCGTAGGGTCGCCGCTCGCTTTGCCGACCTCTCTTGTAAGCGCCTTTTTTGCAAGGAAAGCGCAGGTGTCAAAACTTCCGCCTATCCCTACCCCGACGTAAACGGGGGGACAGGGTCGGGAGCCGGCAAGCCTGACCGTTTCGACGATGGCGTCGATAACGCCCTGAATTCCCTGCGCCGGTTTAAGCATATACAGCCTTGACATATTTTCGCTGCCGAAACCTTTTGGTAAAAAAGTAATTTTTATTTTGTCGCCCGAAACAATTTCGGTGTGGATAACGGCAGGCGTATTGTCGCCGGTATTTTTTCTTGTCAAAGGGTCGCACACCGATTTTCTGAAATATCCGTCGGCATAAGCCCTGCGCACGCCGTCGTTTACGGCGTCTTTTAAGAGTTTACCTTCTAAATAAACTTCCTGACCTATTTCAAGCAGGACGACGGCAAGCCCCGTGTCCTGACATACGGGCATATTTTCTTTTTCGGCTGTTTCCGCGTTTTTTAAAAGGGTATTCAATGCAAACTCAGCAGTGGGGCTTTTTGCTTCGTCACGGGCTTTTTGCAGTTCTGCAACGC
>RYWC01000064.1:3000-5161 GCA_003979335.1 Clostridia bacterium | reverse complement strand
CTTTCTTAAATAATTAAATTTTATTTATTGCTTTAACCCATTGAATTTCAAATTCACAATCCGCACCGGTAGAAGACGTTGCCGCATTCAAGTAAACAATATCCTTTAACAGCGACACGTCCGGTTCCGTATCATAATAAGTCACTATTTCGTCGAAGACAGCAACGCCGAACGCCCCGACCTCTTTACCGTCGCAAATTTCGATATATAGTCTTTCTCCAATATATTGCGAAAGGTCCGCGACGTAAGTAGTCATTGTAGCCAGCATACAGCCCTTATCGACATACGGAAAGTTTTCGTTTTTAAACTGCGTATTTTCATATTCCGCAATTTTAGTGCCGTCTGCTTTGTAAACTTTCAGCACTGCGGCTGCGCCGCCCATTTTGAAACTTATAAAACCGCTTCCGCCTAATGTAAACGTTTCGGAACGAAGAGAGTACAAATCGCTCTCTCTGTTCTGCGCGCTCCAACCGTCGAAGTGGTATTCTCCCGTTTTATTGTAAGGCAGTTTCTCATTCCAGAATGTACTGTCGGAAATTATCGCACAGTCAGTTTTAATTTGTCCGTCAACTACCGTCCATCCCGTCAAATCTCCCGTCTCGAAACCGCCGTTCAAAATTACATTAATGTTATTTATAGCGTTTACTTTCAGATTTAAGGTTTGCTCGGTTACTTCGTTGCGCGCATAGTTCCTGATTTCAACCTTTAAGATTAAATCATAAACTTTATTAAAAGCAGGCGAGTTCGCGTCCGCAGGATTAAACGTAAGAACGTTTCCGTTTAACGTAATCTCTGAATTTTCTTCAACAAGCGAGAACTTAAACGTATAATCTGCGTTAAGGTTGCTCGGACGCAAAACTATATTGTTGTGATTATAAGCAAAATTAAGCGTATATTCTCCGCTTTTAAATTCGGGCACAGGCAAAAGGTTAGTCGCCGAAACCGCAGACTGAGGCACCTCTTCTTTGTTTCCGTAATAAGTCACAAAATCGTCGGCAAACAGCAAGCCCCAATCTTTTACGGCGTTGTCTGTAAGGCGCAATTTTACGCGCTTTCCCGTCAAAGGAGAAATATCCGCCTTGTACAGGGTCATATTTGCGCCGAACCCCTCGCACCCAACGGTTATAGGATACCCAATAAATACACCGCCCTTAGTCGTGAACCTTTCGTTACCGAAGCGGTAATATACCACTTGCGGATTATCCGCGTCGACAACTTCAAGATAACAGAGTTCATTATCCATACCTCCGCCAAGGCGGTAGGTCATCATCCCCGAGCCGCCGACGGTAAATGCAGAACTTGTAAGGGTCCCCGTTGCGCCTTCGTTACCGGCAAAACCGCTGAAAAAGTACAGACCTTCTTTATTGAAAGTGTACCACTCGTTCCACCACAGATAATCGTATGAAATATTGCCTATGTCGCCTTCCTTTTCCCACCCCGGAATTTCGCCGCTCGGTGATATTCCTGCTTCGAAATTTCCGTTTGCAACCTGATATTCGTTTTGCGGAACGCCGTTAGCGCAAGTCAAAAGGTTAATTGCCTCCACACTGTTCGGCGGAAAGCGGTCGATATCGTCTTCGGTATAATAAGTAATAAAGCTGTCCGCGGTAACAAGCCCCCAGTTGCTTGTCGCATTATCCGTTATTCTTATTCTTAATTTTTCGCCCATAAATGCTGATACGTCCGCACGGTAAACGACCATATTGGCAAGGTTCGTACCTTTATTTACTTTGCCGAGACCTGCGTCGTAAAACAGCAGATTGCCGTATCTTGCAACTTCCTCGCCGTTTTCTTTCAAAACCGAAACATAGCAGAATCTGGGGTCATGCGCGCCGCCGAGACGGAACGTAATCCAACCAGAACCGCCGACCTCAAATAAAGAGCTTGTAAGCGTGCCTGTTCCGCCCTCGTTATCAAGCCCTGAAAAAAGAAATTTTCCGCACTTGTTGTAGGGCAATTTTTCCGTCCACCAAGTATCGTCAGAAACAACTCTTCCGAAATCGCCTTGCACGTCCCAACCGGCAAGACTGCCGCTTTCGAATCCGCCGTTTAAAATCTGATACTTGCTTGCAGGAATATCTTCTTTTACATCGTAAATAACTTCGAAGCAGTCGTTGAACTGAGGCACGCTTACAAGCTCTTTATTTGAGGTCGGCGGTTC
>RYWC01000064.1:0-2990 GCA_003979335.1 Clostridia bacterium | reverse complement strand
GTTATAACGCTATCCAACACAACGCAACCTGCCATATTGTCCGAAGAATTTTCATCTACTACTTCTATGTAAAGCCTTCTGCCCTTGAAAGGCGAAAGGTCTACTTTGTATTGGTTCATATTGATAACGCGCATGCCGTTAGGCACATTGGGGAACTGCATATCCTTAAAAGCGAAGTTTGAAACTCTGAAAAGTTCTCTATCCTCTCCGCCGTCGACGGCTTCTTTAAAAATCAAATATGCCATATTGTTATCAGCGCAACCGCCGAGCTTGTATGTAACAATTCCGTTACCGTTTTCATCAACTATAAAACTTGAAGAGCGCATACGCCCTGTCGCCGTAGGATTAAAGTAACCGTAATGATAGTTGCCTTCCCTTTCGTAAGGAATCTGTTCTGCCCACCAATAGGGATTTGAATTCACTCCGTCATCAGAGAATGCAAGTCCTTCAAGAACCGTCCACCCCGAAAGGTTTCCCGTTTCGAATCCGCCGTTGGCGATATCGAACTTAGACGGAGCCGACACGCCGCCCCTGTTAGCCGTTTTTGCGAAATAGGCGCCCTCGCTCTGTGCTTCGGCATCATTGCCTATACGAATATCGTCCACGCTAAGGTAGCCGTAATAATAGCTTGTATCGTTGTCGACTATGCGTATGTAAAGTTCCTGCCCTATATAGTCGACTAAATCCAATTTGTATTGACAGAAATTATCCGTATAACAGGTGCCGTTTTCATAGTCAGCTATGTCAATATTGGAAGCGTCCTCTGCAAAATAGCGGTTTGTCTGACTTGCTATCATTTTGTCATCCGAAGCGCGGTAAATTCCGACATAGCAGACTTCCGCCGCAGGCTTCTCTTCTGCATTGTCCGAACGCGAAGTCGCCAACGCGCCACCTGCAAGTTTCATCGATATCGTTCCGTCGCCGCCGAGCACGAAAGTTTGCGAACGAATCGCTCCCGTACACGTTGCAGGGCGACTGTTATCAAAACCTTTTCCGCTAAGATACCAGTTTCCCGTCTGGTTTACGGGAATAACGTAACCGTGAGGGTCTACATTGGCGGAATAAGAGAACGTCTTGCGCGACGAGACGCTGTCGTCGTCGTAAGCGTTGCCGTACTCGACAGTCCATCCGCTTAAATCCGCAGACTCGAAACCGCCGTTAACCACAACGGAAGGATGCTCTGGTTTTACCGCACACCCGACCGCCGCGATTGTTGCAGCGATTGCCGTAACCGAGAGCAAACTTATAACTAGTTTCTTCATTTAGCCGCCTCCTGCAATAAACCGCTGTTTCCGTAATATGCCTGAGTTACTTCATCCCTGTACGCGCCTTTCAATTTGCGCACCGTAAACTGCGTAAACGTAAGCGAAGAATTTTCTTCGAACACGCGGAGATAGTCCGAATCTCCGTATTTGGGATAAATTCTTGTTGTAAAACTCATAAGTCCGTCCACATAGACTTCCAAAGTAGAACGGTCTAAAAGTATTGTCACCTCATACGAGTTTTTTACGTTTTCCCAAACATGAGAATTGCCCTTTTTGACAAGAGTTACGGAAGACTTGGAACGGTCAACCCATACGCCTGTGTTGTCGAATACAATTTGCGTAAGTTCGGCGACTTCCGAAGTCGAATAAGGATTGTATCTTACAGCTATGCTTCCTTTATATTCCGCATCTTTCGGCTGCAAGGACAGTTTGGCGTCGATACGGAGCATATCACCCCTGATATCCTTTATCGCGTCGTTAAGCTGTTTAACAGTTATGTCCGCCGAAGTCATTTCATACAACGGGGAATCGTAATAAAGAGTTTCTATTTCCGCTATCGGCTTTCGGACAAGCCCTTTTCCGTCCTCTGAAAGAGAAATCTCCAAAGGAAAAGCAAAGTTATGAGCCCAGCCTGAGTTGACGGTAGATTCTGCGTCCGTACCCTGAACTATTCCGTAAAGGACCGTCCTCGGATTTTCGGGATTTTTCGTATCGACAAAACCTGCCTGACCGTTGAAATGCCCGTCGCCGTAATCGAATTTGTGCAATGTGTTTTTATACTCTTCGTCGGGAATAAATTTGCAAGTAAGTTTATCGAAAGTTCCTAGCCAATAATATGTGTCTATGCTTACGGAAGAATTATCCGAAAACTGCGGAATCACCATCAAAACATATTTGCTTTCACGACCGTTGGTTACAGGAAGCATCATTGTGCACTCCCAATGGATTCCGAGTTCGGGGGCGGCGTTTTCATAAAGGTAACCCCTGTATTTCCAATCACGCATATCCTTTGAGGTGAACATTGGAATGGCGCCGCCAGCGTTAGGGTTAGAACTCGATACTGTCAAGTAATATGTATCCCCTTCTTTCCAACAGGTGCTGTCTCGGAATTCGTTTACCTGACCTTGCATATTGTCGGGGTCTTGGGCGATAGCCACTTTTTCTTCTACGGTCCAATCAACAAGATAGGGGTCGGAAGGGTCCGACGGATGAGCATACGCAATATTTTGTCCGCTGCCAGAATTGCCAGGAACAGAACCTGCCGTAAGAAGCAGCCAGGGCGCGCCGTCGGGGCCTATGACCGAACCGCCCGTCCAAACGCCCTTGGAACAAACACCTGCCGGAACCACAGCGTCCTTGACGTATTTCCAATGTACCATATCGTCGCTGACAATATGCCCCCACCTCATCATAGAGCCCGTAAACCTCGGACCGGCAGGATTGTGCTGATAAAAGACATGGTATTTACCGTTGTAATAGAAGGGCGCGTGCGGTTCGTTCATCCATACACCGGGAGGCATTGCGTGGAACTGAGGGCGATATCTGTCTCCCTCGTATTGCGAGCTGTCAATCGCTACTTCTTTCCAATCAAGTGAAGGGTGTCCGCCTTTTGCCCCCTCGTTATAAAGAGCTTTCATTTCGTCAGGCGTAAAACTTCTGTCATAAATTCTCACCTCGTCCAAAAGTCCGGCAGGCATCTGCGTATTTACGCCGTTTTCGTCCTGC
>RYWC01000063.1 GCA_003979335.1 Clostridia bacterium | reverse complement strand
AGATGTGTATAAGAGACAGGAATACATTATGGCTAAATATTATTACATAACGACGTACGGCTGTCAGATGAACGTACACGAATCGGAGAAAATAGCCGGAATACTTTCCGGTCTCGGCTACGAAAGCTGTGAAGAAATTGAAGATGCGGATATAGCTGTTTTTAATACCTGCTGTATAAGGGAAAATGCCGAAAATCATGCGTTCGGCAACATAGGTATGCTGAAAAAGCTGAAAAAAGCTAATAAGAACATGATAATTGCCGTCGGTGGCTGTCTTACCCAGCAAATAGGCAAAGCCGATATACTTCATGAAAAATATCCTTATGTCGATATAATTTTCGGAACGCACAATCTCGGCAAACTGAAAGATTTTATCTTAATGAAGCAAACCCGTAAAAAAGCGGTTATAGAGGTTGAGGAATGCGAAGGGGAAATCGACGAAGCTACGAAACCTTTGCGAACAAGTTATCCTAACGCATGGATAAATATAACCTACGGTTGCAATAATTTCTGCAGTTATTGCATAGTTCCATACGTCCGCGGAAGAGAGCGGAGCCGCCGTTCTGAAAATATAATAAAAGAGACGGAAGAGCTTGTATCATTGGGCTATAAGGAAATAACTTTGCTCGGTCAAAATGTCAATTCTTATGCAAACGGTACAAACGATATTTCTTTCCCAGAATTGCTTAAAAGAATTGCCGCGATTGAAGGGAAATTCAGGTTGAGATTTATGACAAGCCATCCCAAAGATTTTTCCGAAGAGCTTGCAAAAGTCATTGCCGAAAGCCCGAAAATATGCAATTCTGTTCATCTGCCCGTCCAAAGCGGTTCAAACGCCGTTTTAAAAGCTATGAACAGAAAATACACTGTTGAAGACTATCTTAAAAAAGTCGAAATATTAAAAAAATATGTTCCCGATTGCACTCTTACAACAGATTTGATTGTGGGTTTTCCTAATGAAAGCGATGAAGATTTCGAGGATACGTTGCGGCTTGTAGAAAAGGTAGGTTATTCTTCGGCGTTTACTTACGTCTATTCTAAGCGCAACGGCACGGCCGCTGCTAAAATGGATGGACAAATATCCGAAGAAATTTCTAAAAAGAGGATAATGAAACTGATTGAACTTGTAAATTCGCAGACTCGCGCGCAGTCGGCGCAATATATAGGTAAAACAGTTGAAATTCTATGCGAAGACTTTGATAAAAAGAAAGGAATGTATCAGGGACGCGACGAATACGGAAGAATGGCGTATTTTTTGAGCGATAAAAATGAAATCGGTGAATTCGTTAATTTAAAAATAACGTCTGCTAACGGTATTTCGCTCACGGGACAAAAGATTTAAAGATTTTAACACTAAGGAAAAAATTATGGCACTTTCAAAAATGATGCAGCACTATTTTTCCATTAAGGAAAAATATCCGGACTGTCTTATATTTTACAGGTTGGGCGATTTCTACGAAATGTTTTTTGACGACGCGGTCAAAGCTTCGTCTATACTTGATTTGACCCTTACAGGCCGAGATTGCGGACTTGAAAAACGCGCGCCTATGTGCGGAGTGCCTTATCACGCGGTTGATTCTTATATCACTAAGCTTGTAACGAACGGCGAAAAGGTCGCAATCTGCGAACAGCTCGAAGACGCTTCACAGGCTAAGGGAATGGTCGCAAGGGACGTTGTCAGGGTAGTTACCGCCGGAACGCTTACAGGCGATAGTCTTAACGAAAAAACCAATAACTTTATTTGCTGCGCATGTAAAAAAGACAGAACCGTCGCGCTTGCCTGGGCGGATATTTCGACGGGCGAGCTTTCCGTAACCGATTTCGGCGGTGAAGACTGCGTAAGAAAGTGCGTTTCAAGGATGACGGTTCTTGAAGTAAAGGAAATAATCTGCAATGACGAAATGCTTTTTGCGGTGAAAGATTTATCGGAGGTAAAAAGGGGGATTATTCCGCCTTTTTCAAGTTATCCCGAATGGGCTTTCGGCGACGTCTCTGCGGAAAGAACACTTTTAGAACAGCTTAATGCGAAAAATCTGGCGGCATTTTCACTTACAGGCAGGAAAGAGGCGGTTTCAGCAACGGGCGCTCTAATAGAATACCTTAAAGAAACTCAGAAAAACGCTTTAAAAAACATAAACAGCGTAAAATTTGTCGTAAACGACGCCTTTATGCAGCTTGACCCGACAGCTTTGAGAAATCTTGAAATAGTTAAAACTTTAAGCGATGGGGGTAAATACGGTACTCTTTTATGGATTTTGGATAAAACCAAAACGCCTATGGGCGCGCGCTTTCTCAACAGCAGTATTTTGTATCCTTTTTACAGGAAAGCCGATATCGATTACCGTCTTAACGGCGTTCAGGAACTTTTTGACGCGACTGTTTCAAGACTAAACATTGTGGATATGCTGAAAGGAATAAAAGATATCGAAAGAATAGCCGGTAAAATTTCAAACGGAACAGTGTCTCCTAAGGACTGTCTTGCGCTTTCACAGTCGCTTGCTTTAATTCCAAACATAAAATTCAGTCTTTCGGGATTTAAGTCGGCTATTATTCAGGACATTTGCAATGATTTGTATGATTTATCGAGCATTGTCAACTTGCTTGACAGCGCAATAAGTCCCGAAGCGCCTGCAAACGTAAGAGACGGGAAGTTTATTAAAGAGGGTTATAACGCACGTCTTGACGAACTGAGAAACATAGTCACCAACAGTTCTGCCGTGCTTGCCGAAATGGAAGCACGCGAAAGAGATACGACAGGCATCAGAAATTTAAGAATAAGCTATAATCGTGTTTTCGGCTATTATATTGAAGTTACAAAGTCTATGATAGACAAAGTTCCTTTAAACTATCAGAGGAGGCAGACCCTTGCCAATGCCGAAAGGTTCATAACCGACGAACTTAAAGAACTTGAAGATAAAATATTGACCTGCGGCGACCTTTTTTCTAAACTCGAAACAGAACTGTATGAACAGATTAAAGCGGTTCTTTCCGAGTATATAGACAAATTCAAAACAGTATCTTCCGCAATCGCGCTTTTGGATTTGCTTGTTGATTTTGCTGAGGTAGCCAAGGAAAACAAATACGTCCGTCCTCAGATTGTCGAGGGCGGTAAGCCTCTTATTATAAAAGACGGCAGACATCCCGTTGTTGAAACTATTTCAAAGGACAAGTTTATTCCCAACGACGTGTTGCTGGACGAAGCGGCAAACAGAACAATGATTATAACTGGACCCAATATGGCTGGTAAAAGTACTTATATGCGCCAGACTGCTATTATTACCGTTATAGCGCATTTGGGCTGTTTTGTTCCTGCAAAATCAGCGCAGATTCCCCTTACAGACAGGGTGTTTACGCGCGTGGGGGCAAGCGACAATCTTATTTCCGACCAAAGCACTTTTATGGTTGAAATGATTGAAGTTGCGTCAATAATACGTAATGCAACTAAACACAGTCTTTTGATTTTGGACGAAGTGGGCAGAGGGACTTCAACTTACGACGGGCTCAGCATTGCGTGGGCGGTAATTGAATACCTTACGGGGCATATAGGCGCAAGGACTATGTTTGCGACCCATTATCACGAGCTAACCGAGCTTGAAAATAAGATTGACGGTATAAAAAACTATAAAATATCCGTAAGAGAAATAAACGGAACGGTTGTGTTTTTGAGAAAAATAATGCGCGGCGGAGCAAACCGCAGTTTCGGTATAGAAGTTGCTTCGCTTGCAGGCGTTCCTTCCGTTGTGACCGACAGAGCAAAAGCCATTTTAAAGCTTGTGGAAAAAGGCGATAGGACGCATATTGAAGAAAGTGAAGAAAGCAGGGAAGAATGTTCTGAGGTCGAAAAGATTTTAAAAGAAGTGGACATGAACAATCTTTCACCTATGCAAGCGTTTTTACTTGTCGGTGATTTGGTTGAAAAGGTGAAAGGATGAGAAAAATAAATCTGCTTACGCAAAGCGTATACAATCGGATAGCCGCAGGCGAGGTTGTTGACAGACCTTATTCCGCGGCAAAAGAGTTGATTGAAAACAGTCTTGATGCAAAAGCTACAGAAATAGAAATTCATATAGAAAAGGGCGGAAAACAGCTTATTAAGGTTGCGGATAACGGTACCGGTATTGAAAGGGATGATTTAAAGTCTGCTTTTTTGCCTCACGCAACAAGTAAAATAGCAACTGTTGACGACCTGAACGCTATAGAAACGCTCGGGTTCAGGGGGGAAGCGCTTGCAAGCATTTCTTCGATTTCAAAAGTTAAGATAGTATCTGTAACAGAGGGAAATACAGCGTATTCAATAACTTGCGACGGTGGAAAAACAGGAGAAATAGAACCTGCCGCTTTGGAGAAAGGCACGGTAATTTCCGTTAATAATCTCTTTTACAATACGCCTGTACGGGCAAAATTTTTAAAGGCGGATAAAAAGGAAGAAAGCGATATTACTAACTTTGTTGCGCGTTATATTCTCGGCAATCCCGAAGTGTGCTTTAAATATTTTGCAGACGGAAAGTTGGTTCTTCAATCTTATGGCGGCGGACTTGACGAAGCTGTCGCTCAGGTATACGGTGCAAAGGTTCTTTCGCAATGCTTCAAAATCAATGCGGAGAAAGACGGCGTCAAAATACACGGTTTTATAGGAAACCAAAACTTTTTCAAACCTAATAAAACATATCAAAGCCTGTTTCTTAACGGCAGGTACATAATAAATAACACTGTTTCCACGGCAATCTTGCAGGCATATTCCAGCTATATGATGAAAAGGCAATTTCCTTTTTATGTCTTGAATATCGAAGTGCCGTCGCATATTGTTGACGTAAACGTTCATCCAAATAAAGCCGATGTCAGATTTGTTGATAACAAATTTATTTTCAGCGCTGTTTATTCGGTTATTTCTTCGGTATTGGACGGTACATCTCGAGCGGCGGACTTCGTTATAGACGAAAAAAGGTTGCCTGAAATTCGTTCGGGAATGGCAGAAAAAGAAAATTCAGCTAAAGTTTATGCAGATTTTCCTGAAAAAGCCGAAAACGAAGTTTTAAGTTATCTTAAAAAGTATGAGAAATCGGAAGTGGAAAAGGATATAGAGGCTTCCGGAATAAAAACCGTAACCCGTGGTACCGTTAAAATGACGGGTTGCAACCCGATACTCATTAAAGG
>RYWC01000062.1 GCA_003979335.1 Clostridia bacterium | reverse complement strand
TTTATGAACAGCGTAAAAAAGAACTTTGAACAGATAAGCGAAAAATTGGCCGCATATATGAACGGCGAAGACGGTAAAAAAATAACCGTCGTTATGTTAAATGACTTCGGTTGCCCGTGCGTTATGCAGATGAAGATCCACGGCGTAAAATTAACAAGCTATGCACAATATAGCAACGCTTTTGAAATCGTTTGCACGCCGAAAAACAAGCGCAATAAATACGGACTCACTTTGCACGAGGGTAAAAATTTTGCGATTTTCGCGGACTGGGTAAACTCCTCCTTCTCTATGCCTAACATGTTTATGTGTTTTGATAAAGGATTGTTTTACAAAACGGTTGACGGCGTGAACGGCGAAAAGCTGGGCGAACAAAGTGAAAGGCTTTACGAGCAGGAAATTAAAGAAAAAGGAAAAATTTACAAGGTTGTTGAAGCCTTCGGAATGGACGGAACAAAAATTTACAGAACAGAAGATGAGCTTTTAAACGCATACGAAAAAACGGGCGAGCATCGCGCAAGTTATACAAGGCTTGAACTTCAAGGAACCCCCACCCTTCGCGGGCTTTGCGGCCCGATGTACGACGGCGACGAAGACGGCAACGCGGTTATACGTTACGAATCAAGCGCAGTAAACCGCGCTTTTGATTAACGCAAGGGCGCAATTAAATATAGGAGGCAATTATGGAAAATAAAATTGACGAACAGTGCCGCGCGTGCATATTTTTTGATGGCGGTTGTAAAAGTGCTTTACTTGCTGGACTTAGAAAAGAGCTTAAAAAGTGCAACAAGTTTAAGACCCAAGAACAGAAAGACGAAGAAACAAGGCGGAGCGCGGACAAGTCGCGCGCCTATAATCGCACGCATAAAAAGCGCGCCGGGGTTGTAAATATATGCACGCGCCGGGCGAACTGGAACGCTTGCCCCTATATTGATATGGACTATCAAGAATATTGCGCCGAGGGTTGCGAGTGCTGGAAACAGGATGCGCCGTCGGCTTGTGTTGGTTGTGTGCAGGTTGAAAGACAAAATAAAAAAGGCGAAGTTTAATTATGTGTACCATTACCAAAAACGAAAAATTTAACAGTTTTGAATTAACTTTTGACGGCAAGCCGTCTGAACAGATCCGCGATATACTTAAAGCGAACGGCTACCGCTGGAACGGTAAGCGCGGAATCTGGTATGGCTATAAAGACATATCCGCCCTTCTAAATGGTGAACAGAATATTACAGTTACGCCCACCACTACCGCCGCCGATAATACGGCGGCAGAACAGACAGAAGACAAAAGAACGCAAGCCGCGCTTTTAGAAGAATATTTAAAAATACTTGCGATTGAAACGTGGACGAACAACCCTAAAATGATTGATTATGAACGCAAAACAATCGCAAGAATTTATCAAACTGAGCAGGGCTATTTAATAGCGATTAACAAGCCGAAAATTGAAACTAATTTCTGTTTTGGTTACGGACAAAACGGCGTAAGCTCTGGGGAAGATTATAAAGAAGCCGAAAAAGTGCGCAGCCATGCCGCCGCAGATACAAACTACTTTTTAAGCGAGAACACAAAAGAATTACGCGGAATTATAGAACAGATTCAAAAGTACGAATTACGGACAAGAACTCATTATATAGGCGCGCCCGAACATAGCCGCGTAAAATCGCTTGAAACGATTGACGGCTATTTTACGCGGCTTGAAACCGCTGACCGTAACGGCTGGGAAGTAATTAGCGAAAAAGACCGCGCCGGGCTTGTGGATGCGTATAAAAAAGTTTTAGCAGACTTTGAAAAGCGTTTGCAAACGTATTTAAAGCGTTACGGCTTAACAAAATTGAATACTTGGACTTATTTATCTGATTAACTTTACAGGCGAACAGATGCCCTACCGACTTTACGGGGAAAATATTTTTCTGAGGTGAAACTATGAACAGACCTATTTTATCTTATAACGGCAAACCCGACCACAACACGGCATTTTTAAGCGAAAAAAACACAGAACGCAATTTACGATGCGTGCGAGCTTTTGGAACAGCGCGGCTTAGAATTCTTTTACGCGATACAGAACGGCGAATACAGCAACGGCGACTTTGTTTATATCTACAACGGCAAAAAGAAAACTTTGAGCTGGCAGCCGTCGGCGCAGGCTGAGGAATCGTTTTTAAGCGAAGTTAAAGGCGCGTTGTTTGATATGGTTGCCGAAATCGACGAAGAAAAAAAGAATCTGAATAGATACGTTATAACTATAACGGAAACTTTTGCGAAATCGGTTGCGGTATATGCGGAATCGCCTGAACAAGCGCGCGCTTGGGTACAGAAAAAATATGATGACGGCGAAATAAAACTGAACAGCGACGATATACAGGAAGACGAACTTTACGAAAATACGGAAAATTACGAAACCGAAGAATCAAAAGGCTTGGTTGACTTTTTCCCTACATACACCGCCCCGGCGTGCTTGTATGAAGTGCACGAAATCGAAGATGAGTTTACAGGTACCCCCGCCACCGTCAACACCTACGAGGACTACACTGAAGCCTTAAAGCTCTACAACGATATAGACAAGGAAGGCAAGCCCGCAAGACTTTTAAAGGTTGACTACGACGGCGACCCCATCGACGAAATTAAAAGCAATTACTGAACAGGACAGAGAATAAATTATGATTGACACAAAAGAACTTTTGGCGGCTTTGAAAGCTGAACCGCTTATTAATAAGTATATGTATAAAGATACTTGGACTTCTGGCTCATCTACTACGGTTTACCCTATAACTTTTTGGAAAAGCGAAGTTGAAATACAAATTAACACAAAAAAGAATGTGTTTAAAAAATTCATTGACCGTTTTATCAAGCAGCACGGCGATTTAGTATTAGCTGGCAGTTTTTGTAAAATGGACGATAGCTGCCCCGCCACCTTAACATTTTGGTATAACATACCCGAAAATGAAGGCTATCGCAAAGGGCACGCCATAAATAAAGCTACAAGGCTATTTTGGAAAACACACAAGCCCGAACTCATAGAGCAAGCAACAGACTTAAAGGACTTTATGCGCCGCGCTGAACAGGCATATAACGCGGCGTTGGACGGGCGAAACCGCCTAAACCGCCGTTGATTACTGGAAAAAGAAGAACAGTTTAAGCGACGACGACTACTCATTTTTATTGAATGAGTACGAATTAGAGAAACGAATTATTGACTTATAGGAGGCAATATGAACAACAATATCGCAGGCTTTGACAGTCAAGGTTTTTTTGACTATCTGAAACAAAACTTTTCGGGGTTTGAAAATCATTATTTATACGAACTTGTCGAAAATATTCTTGAAAGCTCACCTAACTATATGAGCGGAACAGACGAATTGCTTGAGTACTTTAAAGCTATATTCCCCGAAATCGAATTCGGCGAAATTGCAATTTTTGTTGACGATGACTATTTGACGGACGAAGGAAAAAAGCAAAAGCACATATACAGAACAGCTTACGAGGCTGATGAACTCTGGGAAAGGCAGCGCGATATTGAAAGCGGGCGCGATTCTGAATATCAAAATATGACGGAATTCTTTAACGGCGAATTCCCCCGCGCTTGCGGTAAGCGTTACACCTCCGTCCAAATTCACCAGCTTTTATGCTGGGTTGCAGAACTTGGACAGCATACCGCGCGCAATAACGTGCAGGCATTACAAGAAATCATAAATAATTAAAATTTTAAAAGGGGTTAAGTAAATGACTATTGAAGAATGCGAAAAGCGCAACAAGGCAGTTGTTAGGGCTTGGAAAGAATGGAAAGAAGGTAAAAATTACCTCGAAAATCTGGACTGTGCTATACTTGCAGAAATCTTTTCTATAAAATATCTGCTTGCTTGTCAACGGTATTTAATATGTACAGACAATCCAAACGATGCAAGAACAACCGCGCCGAACAAAAAGACGCTTGAAACAATATTTAATTTTTTACAGAAACTATCAAAAATCACGGAAATTCCTAAAGAATATCAAGACTTTTCGGAAGAAAAACTAAATACTGAACAGAACTTTGAAACAATAAAGGCGGCGGCGTGCTCGTATTATTTAAACGCAGCAGAACAGGCAAAAGCGAAAGGTTTGGATAGGTTGTACGACTATTACACCGAACTTGCCAAACAAACAAAAGATTTTAAACCTGAGAATATCAGCAATAACAGTCAAACAAGAAAGACCCCCTGCCTATTCCATTTTGCGACAAGCAAAAAGAAAACAGAACAGCCCGAACACTTAAAGGTTGATATAGCGAATAAAGAACTTGCCTTCGGACAAGACTTCACCGACTGCGGCGAACCTACCATTGTTAGCCGTAAAGCGTTAAACGAAATCGCTGACGGTTACAAGTGGTTTGGTTATAAAGAACTTACGGGAGATAATCAAGTATGAAGAAAGAACAATTCTTTATGTTTATGCGCGGCTACGACGAATCGCAGGGCGGTTTTGTTATGGGCGAAGGTAAATACAGTTACGGCTGCCACTTTGAGCAAGCCGAAGGCTATATTCACGAATGCGCAAACGGCGTTAAAGTTGCGATAAGCAAAGCTCGCAAATATGGCGGTTGGCACGCAACGGAAATTACTACGGGTTACTCTTTAGGGCATACCTTTGATAAAATTGCGGACGTTATCGAGCACGCCGAAAAGGTTGCTGAAGTTACTACAAAAATGCTTACAGAACAGCGAACAAAAATAATTATTGACCACTTAAACAAATATAAAGAAAAATTAAAAACGCCCGCTTAAAATTTGGGGAAACTCAAATATATTCGGGGGTCAACCGTGAAACAGAACAGCGAGAAACAATTAAAAATATTAAGGTGAAACTATGAAAAAATCAGAACTGTTAGCCCTTGCAAATATAGGCAAAACTGAGATATGCGGAATAAAATTAAAAGTAATTGTGCGCCCCTCATCCGTGGACGGCAAAGACTGGCTTGAAATTTTTGTTGACCCGCTTACGCCACTTCACCAACCCTTGTGCTTAGGCGAACAATGGGTTGAATTTATTACGGAACAGGAATGCGCCGACTTTGAAAATGCTTTACTGCAGTATAAAAAATCTGCCGATGAATTTTATGAGAAAGCGCAAAGAATTGTAAAAGCTACCCTCACAAAGAACGGCGAAATTCTTATAATTGATATGCCAGATTCTGTCAAGCAAGATTGGGAACACTACCCCCGCTCTTTAAAAC
>RYWC01000061.1 GCA_003979335.1 Clostridia bacterium | reverse complement strand
TTAAAGTGGCACGCGAGCTGGGTTCAGAACGTCGTGAGACAGTTCGGTCCCTATCCATCGTGGGCGTAGGATATTTGAGAGGCGTTGTCCTTAGTACGAGAGGACCGGGATGAACGCACCTATTGTGCACCTGTTGTCGCGCCAGCGGCATAGCAGGGTAGCGAAGTGCGGATGAGATAAACGCTGAAAGCATCTAAGTGTGAAACTCACCTCAAGATAAGATATCCCATCGAAAGAGTAAGACCCCTTGTAGACTACAAGGTTGATAGGTCGGAGGTGCAAGTGCAGTAATGTATTTAGCTGACCGATACTAATAGGTCGAGGGCTTGATCTCATAAAAGAGATAAAGAACAGAAATTTACGAATCATACAAAGATTAGCTACATTTTTAACGAGCAACTTTATGTCCTTTTCTTCTTTCTCCCTTACTTCTTCTATGTAGTTGTTAAGCTTCATTCTCTCGCAGAAAAGCGGAGTTTGAGTGCTGTTTAAAGCGCGGTTATGCGTGCAGAGAACGTGCGGTTTAGTGCAGTAAGCCGCAAAAAATAATATATTATCAGCGAAAGCTGTTATATAACCATTCCGGTGACGATAGCAACGAGGATCCACCTGTTCCCATACCGAACACAGAAGTTAAGCTCGTTTACGCCCGATGTAGTTGGGTTTTAACCCCGCAAGATAAGGTAGTTGCCGGATTTCATTTCTAAAAGCGCGTTTTCTTAACGAAACGCGCTTTTTCTTGCGGCTTTTTTCTGCGTAAATTCGAAATAATCTAAATACTCGTCATAGTCGGTTAAGCCAAGTCGTTGCATTTCGGCTTTTGCTTGCTTGTATTCGTTTACGCATTGTTCCAAAGCGTCCAAATCTTCGTTCCAGCTCGTTTCAGCAGTTGTTTCGATAACTTATTCTATGTCATCGGGAACGAGATGTCCGCAAATTAGTTTTTCGGTCGTGGATTTACCGCTGCCGTTTTCGCCGATAAAGCGGTATATGCTACCTACGGGGACGTGTAAGTTAAGTCCCTTGACGGCATACAGTCCGCGAAAATATTTATTAAGATTATTTATTTCTATCGCTAACATTTTTAGCCTTTTGTGATTTCTTTATTTTTATGGCACTAATTAAAGTAAGTACGGATATTACGATAATAAGCGCCCAAATAGCGAACGAACTTACCGCGCATAATGTACGCATATCGCCGATTGAACTCCTACCGAACGTCATAATAAGTGTATACTGTAAGGATAAAACGGAAACAAGCGAATCTACAAAATTTATATTCCGCAATATCTTTATGCTTAGATGATTTAATTTTCGCGTTTTTATAAAATTCATTGTCGCCGTAACAATTTTGCATACCGTATAAGCGGCTATCGCGATAGCCGGTATTTCGGAATAATTAACTTCTTTTTGTTGCATTACCATCATGGTTATAGGCGCTATCAGCGCAACGTCGATTACAAACAGCAATATACTTTGTACGAAAAACAGTTTTTTTCTTTTGTTTTCTTTTTGCGCTTCATCTGATTCCGCTTTATTGAATTTAATTTCGGAAAATATAACGTATGACCTGATACTGAGCAGCAAAGCGTAGTAAACTGAAACGCCGAGGTTGAAAGATGATTTATATGCTAAGGCGAGGAACAGGTTATAAGCTGTAAACGCGACGGTAACTAAAAAGGAAAGAGTCGAAAACACAAACGTACGAAAAATGTAATCGCTTTTCATTCGCTTAATAAATTTGTTTTCTTCTCTTTCCTTATTTTTCATAATAGTTGTCGCATTTTTAACTTTTAGTCTTTGCTTGCTTTTACCGCTTGAGTATTTCAGATTAAATCGGTTTTTAAAAGGTCGTTGCCTTTTTCAAGAATGTTCGCAAGTTTTTCTTCGTTATCGTCAATGATAGGCAATAATGTTTTGGTTTTCTTTTCGGCGAGTTTCTTATAGATAAGATAATTTACTCCGCAAAGCGTTATACCGACAATGCCGAGAACGATTCCGCCTACAAAAGCCGGGATATTGTTCTCCGTAAGCATACACAAGCACATTCCGCCGCCGAGTATAAGCGCGTAGATACAACCGAAAATAAATGCGAATATTGTTGCTCCCGCTGTTTTGGCGCGGTGCAAGCCGTTGATTGTTTCAAACACGTCTTCCGCCTGTCTTTCGAGTTTGGTAAGTTGCTGTTTATGTTTTTGCTTCCTGTCGCGTTTAAGCGATAGCGTAACCGCGTCCGTAATAGTGGGGGTTGTTGAAGTTATTTCCCAACCAAACGCCTCGTACATATCCATAGCTTTCGTCTGGTCTTTTGACTTAACCGTCTTCGTCCTGTATTCATAGGATACAAAATCTTTTTCCTGCATTTTAATGCCTCCGTTTTTTGATTTAGTTTTACGTTTCAGCCCCGATGCGCGTTTCGGTTGACTTATCCGTAAGACAAGTGTATCATATTAAATGCGACGGAATAAATCAATCGCTTGAAAAGACGGTAAGACACTTTGCCCGGATGTGTTACCGCTTTTGAGACAGAAAAGGAGATTTTGTATTGTGGAAATAGCGCCCGAAGAATACACAAGATACTATATAGTACAAGCTCTTTTTAAGTTAATGGCGGCTTACGGGTACGAAAAAATAAGCGTAACGGATATTGCCGAAAAAGCGGGGGTAGGCAGAGCAACGTTTTACCGCTACTTCAAGCGCAAAGAAGATATTATTATTTACTATTTTGAGCATCACACGAAGGAGTTTATATTCACTCAACGTTTTTATCCGAGATGCAAAAACGATTATATTAAAGTCGTTACTACCGTTCTTACAATGTTCAAGCAAAATAAAGAGCCTTTACTACTGTTGCGTAAGGCTCGTTTGGAGTATATATATCTGGATTATCTGAATAAAAGCTTTAAGACAAAATTCGAGAGTGAATTTAACGATACGAATTTTTATCAACCTTATTTATATTCGGGAATGCTTTTTAACGTATCTATGGCTTGGCTTGATAACAACTGCAAGGAAGATATAAATTCTCTTGCCGAAACGATTGTAAATGCAATTTATTTTGAATAATCAAAAACTGAGATAACAAAAGCGCAAGATTAAATCCTGCGCTTTTTTACTGTACTGCTTGCTTTTTTATTTTAAAGCCAAATACTGTTCGTCGGTTACGGGTGCTAACCATTCTGTGGAAGCATTCACGCCCGGACACTCGACGGCGATATGCGAAAACCACCTGTCTTTCGCCGCTCCGTGCCAATGCTTTATACCTGCTGGGACATATACGACATCGCCGGCGACGAGTTTACGCGCGGGCTTTCCCCATTCCTGATACCAACCTTGTCCGTCGGTACATAAAAGGATTTGTCCGCCGCCTTGCTCGGCTTTGTGAATATGCCAATTGTTACGGCATTTCGGCTCAAAAGTTACGTTCGCCATAAACACCGTTTCTTTGTGGTTCGTGAGAGGCTTTAAGTATGAATTACCGATAAAATATTTTGCATACGCTGTATTCGGTTCGCCCAAGCCGAATATGCCGCCGTAAGTCCCGTCGTCTGAATAAATTTCTTTCGCCATACGAAAGGCTGCCCACGCGTTTGGCCAGCCTGTATAAAATGCAACGTGGGTAAGCAATTCTGCTATTTCAGATTTGGTTACGCCGTTAGTCTTTGCCGTTTGCAAGTGATACTGAAATGAACTATCCACAAGACCTTTCGCAACTAACGTAGTTATCGTTAGCATAGAGCGAGTTTTGAGTGAGAGAGCGTCGCTCGACCATACTTCTCCGAATAACACGTCGTCGTTAAGTTTTGCAAATTTGGGCGCGAATTCTCCTAGAGCGTCGCGCCCTGCCGTTTGTTTTATTTTCATAAATTCCTCCGTTAATTATTCTGTATTTTTGTTACAAGATAATCAAGACAATATATCTTGTGTTCATCGGAATGAATGCTATCGAGCAAATTTTTTCGGTGATCAGCAAGCATTCTTAACATTTCCGTTGTTCGTTGCGTTTCGGTTAAATTCATAAATCTTTCTATAAATTCCTTATCGCAACCTGCGTCTATTAAATTCTGTTCTATTGACGTGACACTTTCTGTCATATGATTTCCTCAATACCAATCGTGTTTTTCATTTCTGTCAAGCGCGGCAATCGCGTTCATTTCTTCGTCCGAAAGAGAAAAGTGGAATACGGATATATTTTCACGGATATGGTCGGGATTGGAGGAGCCGGGAATTGCAACTACGCCGCGCTGCAAGTGCCAACGCAAAACTACTTGCGCGGCGCTCACGTTGTGCGCCTTTGCAATGCTTGCAATCGTTGCGTTATTGAATATTTCGCCCGTATGTCCTCTGCCGCCGAACGGATACCACGCTTGCATAACGATACCGAGATTGTGCATATACGGCACGACCGCCTGCTCTTGATAGTAGGGGTGTATTTCGTTTTGAATGAGTGCGGGCATTATGTTTACTTTGGATATAAAATCGTCGATTTCTTCTATGTACCAATTCGACAGTCCGATAGAGCGTATCTTGCCTTGCTCCACAAACTTTTCGATTGCTTTATATGCCTTTACGTCGTTCGCGCCGGGATGGTGCAAAAGCATCATATCTATATACTCGATATTGAGTGCGTCGAGCGCGTCTTGAATTGCCTTTTCGGGATTGGAAAATTGACTGCCGGGATATATCTTCGTTATAACAAAAATTTCTTCTCTCGGTATGCCGCTTTGTCTTACCGCCTGTCCGACTTCTTTTTCGTTGCCGTACATATACGCCGTGTCTATCAAGCGAACGCCGCTTTCAAGCGCAGAGCGCACCGCATTCACGCACGTTTCGCCGTGCAGAGAATAAGTGCCTATTCCGAGAATGGGCATTTTATAACCGCTGTTCAGCGTAACGGTTGGCGCACGACCGTTTTCGCCGCTTTCCAAATTGAATGCGGCTACGTCGGGCGCAAGTTTAATATCAAGACTTTCTATCCATTCGGCTACGGTATTTCGTGAAGTTCCCGATGAAAAGCGTCTGCCCGATACCCAATCCGCATTAGGGGAAAGAGAGTGCAGATTTCTGTCGCTACTGCCTATGCCGCTGCTGTGCGACGTGCAGAACGGAACTATTGTCTTTCCCGAAAAATCGTAACTTTCCAAAAACGTAGAAATTATACGTGGGGCGTCTCCGTGCCAGATAGGATAGCCTAAAAATATAACGTTGTATTTATC